>NZ_JBXWRD010000053.1:0-27522 GCF_059612725.1 Ruegeria sp. YKSF070
GTTGGCGGCGGCGCTTCGGATCGATGGGCACAGTGTTACGCTGCTCGAGGCGCGAGACCGGGTTGGTGGCCGCATCCTCTCGCAAAACGGTTATGATCTGGGCCCCTCCTGGATCTGGCCTCATAACACCCGTATGCTTGCGCTTCTTGATCGCCTGGGCCTGCAAGTTTTTGCCCAACACGCATCCGGTCGCCTCGTCTTTGAAGACGCAAATGGTGGCGTTCGCCGCGATCTCGATTTCGCGACGATGGGCGGCGCGCTGCGGGTCGCGGGTGGGTTGGCCCAGGTTCCGCAGGCCCTGGCAGGACAACTGGGAGACAGCCTCCACCTTGCCTGCCCTGTGCACCGGGTGACGGAAGAGGCCGATGGTGTCATCGTCACGACTGCCCATGGCAGCACCCGCTTCGGTCGTGTCGTCTTTGCTCTGCCGCCGCGATTGGCGGTGGAACTGGGGGCAACGGCGCCCGATATCCCGACCTGGATGGCCGGACATGCAAAGCTGATCGCAACCTATCCGACACCGTTCTGGAGGCCGGCGGGGTTGAATGGCGATGCGATCTCTCATCGCGGGCCTTTGGCCGAGATCCACGATGCCTCGCCCGCCAGTGCAGAGGTGGGGGCGCTGTTCGGTTTCGCCCATGTTGGCGCTGCGCGTCTGCCGGGATTTCGTGAGGCAGCCATTGCCCAGCTGACCCGGCTGTTCGGGGACAGAGCGGCGACGCCGGACGAGGTGTGGATCAAGGACTGGAGCTGCGATCCGGCGACCGCCACTGACGCCGACCGGACGCCACCAGCGGGCCACCCGGCCTATCGTGCGCTGACGCCCACCCGCCGCCTGATCTTTGCCGGAACCGAGGCCGCGTCAGAGGAAGGCGGGTTTCTCGAGGGGGCGCTGGCGGCGGCCGACGCTGCACGGTCCTGTCTGAACTCTGTCATGGACTGATCCTGAAACGGCCGGTGCCAGATGCTATTGTGTTTCCAGTGGGTGTCCGTCCAAGAGGGGTCTTCCTGTCTTTTCGGACGGAGCAATACCTGCCACGCAGGAAAACTGCACTCAATGCTGTCATCTGAAAACTTTTGTTAGATGTCCACAAGGCGTCTGATACGGGTCGCTCAGCGCCAGATGCCACCGAGGCAATGACTGCTTTGACATCCCAATGACTGGATTTGATAGAAGCAGACCTTGGTCCCAAACTAACTTATGTCCGAGTTGCGGGACTTTGCGGCCGGTCGACCTTCCTGGGCGAACGGCTGTTGTCTGCGCATAGTGTCCGAGTAGCCTGGTACCCGCCACAACAAACCTCGAATTGCTGCCGGCGCAAACAAGTGCATCAGGCTGGTTCGCAAGCGGCCGTTCATACATAGAACAACCAACCGAAACCGTCATTAGGCGGCAGCGAGCCCACTGCGGCCTTTTCTCGACCGACCATTGCTGCAACCCGGCAAATGGCCACTGCCGGCTCAATAAAGATACCTTGAAGCTATTTCTAGACGCCGATTGCTTTCTATGCCACGCCGGGTTCGGCCAATTTGAAGACCTCCAGCGGTTCGCGGAGGCCCTTCAGAGTGATTTCTCCTCGGGACTCGACAGGAAAATCGTCTTCGACAGCGATGCTAACCTTTGGACTGAGAAGGATTTCCCCGTCACCGGCTTCATCGCACAGCCGCGACGCAAGGTTAATTGCGGTGCCAGAGGCCGTGTAGTCAAAGCGGCCTTCGGTGCCGACCATGCCAACCGTTGCATAGCCTAGAGATACGCCAACTCCGAAGCCAAGCCGATAGCCCATGCGCTTCCACGTCCTGCACATGTCGGCCATCCTTTCGCGCATTGCGATCGCGAGGCGAATGGCGTCGCCTGCTGGATCTTCGCACGGGATTGGATCATTGAACAAAACCATGATGCCATCGCCCATCCGAAGATCGACGCCGGCACCATGCGCGTTGATCAGTTTGCCCATTTCCTCGTGATAGGTTTGCAGCACGTCGATTGTTTCTTCCGGTTCAGCCGTCTCGCAGAACGCGGTAAAGCCCCGTATGTCACAAAAGAGAACCCCAAGCAGCGCGCGGTGGCTTTGCAGCATTCGCTCGGACCCGGACGAGACGATTGTGTCCGCCACAGCTGACGGCAAGAAGCGCTTCAGCCGTCCCATTCGCTCAATCTCGGTGACCTGATCGCTGACTTTGGCCTCCAAGGAAGCATTCAGGGCTTGAACCTCTGAGGTTCGCGCCTGTAGCGCACGGAACTGACGGGCATTCTCGATGGCTATGACGGCCTGCGCAGCGAAGGCTTCAACCATAGCTATATCGTCACTCGAAAAGGGCTGAACCCGTTTGCGGTAAAGGATCATCGAGCCAAGCCCTGCGTCCGAGGTCAGCAGGGGGACGCACAGGATGGTCCGCATGCCTTCAAGATCGACCTGATTGACGCGCTCGACATTGCCCTCGCGATAAAGATCGGTCTCCACGATATCGTCGATCGAAATCACGCGGCGCTCCCGGATGCATTGGGCGGCACCAAGGGGCGATGTGGCGAGGTCTGCTGTCCAGTCTTCGAACATGGATTGAAGCCGGGCGCCGACCCCGTACTGTGCCGGGCCAGTCAGGTACTGCCCGCTCTCATCGAGCACGGTAATGAAACCCGACTGCGCATCGCAGACGCGGCAGGCGTTTTCCAGAATGGTGTGAAAGACCGGAATATCGTCTTCGCGGGAGGCACTGATGGCACCGAGGACGTGGCTTGTAGCGGCTTCGCGGTCCAGACGTTTCTGCAGGTTGCGGAACTGGCGGACATTTTCCAGCACAATAGCGGCCTGAGACGCAAATGTCTCGACCAGGGCAATCTCATCGGGCGTGTAGGGATGCACCTCCGTGCGAAACAGGATGAGAACGCCTTCACCGCCCTCCGACGTTATCAGCGGCACGAACAGGTTGGTGCGAATGCCGGTATCATCCACGACCGACGTGAAGTGTGAGACGCCGCTTCGATATCCGTCTGTATCGGCCATGTCCGCGACATGAACCACTTCGCCCGTCAGAATGGCTTTCGCTGAAAGCGAGATGTCGGGGTTCATCGAAACCTCCCCGCGCGCATACACATCCAACGTCGCATCGCTGACACCGCGCGAGACCGCCATGCGCTGATGCGGATCACCCTTCTTGCCGAGGGCCAAAGCGCCTGCACTCGCACCGCACAGATGTATCGCCTTATTGAGAATGGCGTCGAAGACCGGCATCTCATCATCGCGGTGTTGATTGATGACCTGCAAAATTTCCTTTGTTGCCGCCTCCCGCTCCAGCCGCGTCCGCAGTTCCCGGAACTGTCGAATGTTTTCCAGAGCGATCACGGCTTGGGTGGCGAAGGTTTCGACAAGCGCGATCTGTTCGTCGTTGTAGGGACGGACTTCGTGACGAAAGATGATGAAACAGCCGATCCCCTCACCGTCTTTGATCAGCGGAACAAAGAGGTTGGTGCGGATACCCTGCAGATCGCACAGTTCCACCACATTTGGGATGCCCGCCCGGTACTCGTCGGTGTCCATCATGTTCGGCAGATGAATGGGCCGTTTCTCAAGGATGGCACGTGCGGCGAAGGAGCGTTCGGGATCCATCGGCACGCGGCGTGCGCTGTAGATATCCTCCGTGCTTTGTACGGCGCCGTGATGTGCGATCATGGTTTGATGGCTGTCGGTCCGGCGTCCAAGGACGAGGGCGGCAAAAGGCGCTTCGCAGAGCTTGCGGGCGTTGCCGAGAATGGCGTCGAACACAGGCTGTTCGTCGTCGCTTGCGTTGCTGATCGCCTCCAGGACTTCACGCGTGGCGGCGGAACGGTCGAGACGATCCTGCAATTCGCGAAACCGGCGCACGTTCTCGATCGCGATCACCGCCTGTTTGGCAAAGTTTTCCACCAAGGCAATGCTTTCATCCGAGAACGGAGCCACTTCCCGGCGGCTGAGAACAATTGCACCGATACTCACGCCCGCTGCGATCAACGGCACGCAGAGATAGGTGCGATACCCTTCGTCCTCGACCATCCTCCTTCGGGTCGGATTGCCCGCGAGATATAGTTCGGTTTTCGACAGATCGTGAATGTGGCGAAGAACACCTTCGCGAATTGAGGTCGGCAGATCGTTTGGCTGATCCAGCGGCATGACCTCACCCACGCGAAATGACCGCATCTCATCGCCCCAAGCCGCGGCGCAACGATATGTCTCGCGTGCGCTGTCAGCAAGTTCCAGCCGCGCCATGGGCGCGTTGCACAGTCTGGCGGCGTTGCGGAGGATCGCGTCGAACACAGGCCCTTCGTCATCCCGCGACATGCTGATTGCATCCAAAACCTCGCGGGTTGCGGCAGCCTGAGACAGGCGCGCCTCCATCGCGCCGATCTGACGGGCATTCTCGATCGCTATGGCCGCCTGATCGGCGAAAGCCTGCGCCAGTTCGAGCGCGCGGTCGTTGAACGGATGCACACGGGTCCGGTAGACGCTGAAGACGCCGATCAAACGTCCCCCGGAGGTCATCGGGATCGCTGCCAATGAGCGCGCGCGGCCGAACTTCACCGTCGCAAAGCGCAGCGGATTTTCTTGATGGCTGATGTCCTCGGTACCCACATCGCCGATGCTAACCGGCTTCAGCGATCTGGCGGCCCTGCCGACCGCGGTATCCGGCCCCGGATTGAATAAACCTTGGCTCGCCAGCCAGTCTGCGAAAGGCGCGCTGATGTTGCAGGACCGCATTTCGGTAAACGCCAAATCCCCTTGGTGCTCCAATAGGATACCAAACTCGGCCTCACAAATCTCGAGGGCCTGTCCGAGCACTTCGTCGATCACGTCATTGAGATTCGCGCTGCTTTGACTAATGATCCGCAGGACACGTGTCAGCGTGCGTTCGCGCCTTATCGCATCATCGAGTTCGAGCGCCAGATCTGCGGCCAGGCCAGCCTTGTCATGATCATCGGCAGGTACGGTCGTGGGATCGACAAGCGCCTGCACCAGCGCGATCTTGGATGTGACGTTGAGCTTGCTGTAGACGGTGCGCAGATGCGACCGGACGGTGGTTGGCGAGATGCCCAACTCTCGCGCTATTTCCTTGTAGCTGGCTCCGTCGGCGTAAGCAGCAGCAACCTCGGCTTCTCTTTTCGAAAGCGTTTCAACAGTTTGTGCCGGATCCGTCATGCCACCCCCTGCAAATGTAGCAGCAGCATACCCCACATCCCTCCTGCATCAATTGGTTCATCTGCACGATATCGCGGCGCCAGCTCGCTGCGTACCTTTAATGGACGACGCGGGGAAAGGCCCCGCAGTTTACGAAGGAGACCAACAGATGAGCATGATCACAGATGCAAAAGCATTCTTCGAAGCCTGTGAAACGGGCAAAGGGTGGGACGGGTGCGCGCAGTTCTGCACCGCAGATGCTAGCTTTTCCTGCCAAGCCGGCGCGCTGGAGGATACGCACACGCTGGAGGCATATGCCGAATGGATGAAGGGCATGCTGACGCCCATCCCCGACGGCCACTACGAATTGAAGGGGTTCGCAGCAGACGAAGACCGAAGCATTGTGCTGGCTTTCGCAGTATTCCACGGCTCACAAACCGGCCCAGGCGGGCCAGTCGATCCGACAGGTGCAGCTGTTGCGACTGACTACGTCTATGCCATGGAATTCGCGGGCGGGAAGATCACGCACATGACGAAGGTCTGGAACGATGGTCATGCGCTGAAACAGCTCGGTTGGGCCTAGTTCCAAAATCGCGTGCGCTCCGGTGGTCCGATGCGTTCGGCACTTGACCGGGTTTGAAAAACACAGTTCGCGGGCAATGATCTGATCGCTGCCTGCGGGCTCAAGATGACCAACAGAGCTTTTCCAGCACTGCGATTATGCCCAACCACACCTTTCCGTCCTGCCGGCCCGTTCACTGTGCCGTCTACCGCTAGCCGAAGGTCTTTGCTGTTTCAGGTCATTCAGCATGGAAACTTTCACCAACTGACTAAAATCTTCGTTGCTATGCTGCGAAAAACGGGTTCGTCCGCTACTCGGACATACGCCTTATCTGACCCAGTGTCCGCTCCTCGCGCAAGCGGTCGTTCTCCCTCTCAATGCTGCCTGTAACTCGGTGGGTTCAACATATCAAGTGAGCTCAGTCCGGGTGCAGCTGCAATCACGTCCGGAATACGATTTACCAGCGTCGAACAGGTCGTGAAGCGGTAGTTCGCGTCTTCGCAATTGAGCTGAAGATTTGGTTCTCCCTGCACCTTCCAGAAATTGTTGTCTGTTTCGCCATCCCGGTAGATGCGCCCTTCCATTGCAAATTCGAATTGCGGGCCTTCCAGCGTTGTCACGACTGTCCGGTCTATGGTTCCGATCACATGGCCCGCCGCGACCTCATGGTTCAAGCTGCGGCAATGGATCTGCGCACTCGCAGTGACAGCGGTGACATCGGAAGCAATGGATGCCACGCTAAGTCCAAGACGCGCGACGAGTGCCTCCAGCGTTTGACGGGCAACGAATTCAGGCCAGCCGGATGTTTCTACAAACTCGTCGAAGTCTTCCTTGGATCGTCCAATCAGAAGATGGTTGGCAACCTCGGGCCCGTAGTCATCCACATTCCAGCGACAATGTCCGATGACGTTTTCGATCCTGTGGGAAGCCCCCAATAGAGTGGTGACCAAGTTCAACCAGAACACATCCTGCGCGCCTGACGCCGCGAGTGTAACCCCTTTTGCCTTCGCCAGAGCATCCAAGGCCTCCGCGTGATCCGGTGCCGTTGTCCATGGAAAAACTGTTTCTTCCTCAATGGTCACGACATTCACGCCGTTCTCGAGGCAGGTTTCGAAGTGCTTATGCATTGAATTCAGATAGCTGCCGACACACACCACCGCGACATCGGCTCCGCGGGTTAAGACCGCCTCAGCGTCGCTTTCAATTGGGACACCAAGATGTTTTCCAAGCCCGGCGACTTCGCCGAGATCACGCCCAACCTTAGAGGAGCTGCGCCCCACAGCCCCAACAATCTTGGCGCCCTTGTCCACAAGTAGGCGCGTTGCCAGGGCGCCCATCGCCCCCACGCCGTACACAACCACCCGGATGTCTGAAAACGGCCCGGTGCTCATCCCGCAACTTGGCGGTCGTAGTCCTCGCCGTCAAACCAGCCCAATGAGGAGGTGACCTTCATGTCATCATTGAGTTCCCATTCTTCCCAACCCTGCACGTTCAATGGGTTGCCCGTCTCCGCGTGATGTCCTGTAAAGGTCCACATATAAACAACATGCGAACCCGCGCCGCGAATACCGTCACAAGTAAGGTGCAAGTCAGGCACGTCGGCATGAAAGCCTGCTGCCATCGCCGTAAGACCTTCGTGGCCCTCAGAGGGCTCGCCGCGGTTAATGACAATGCTGCTGCTAGCTACATGGAAGGCTGCGACATTCTCGGGAACCTTTGAGTTCCAAGCAGCTGTGTAGCGTTGCGCCAGATCGTCCAAATCACTTTGAGTAAATGACATCTTGTTCTCCCTGTATTGGGGAAACAGTATTTTTCATTGGCCGACTTGGCAAGAATTTGGCTCGACGGCAAAGCCAAGGCGGCTGGTTTGTCCGCAACTGAGACATCGGACGTGGCCGTAGCAAACGGCAGCTTTTCACGAGAACAGAAGTTCGTCTCGAACGCGGTGATCGGCAGCAACGAGCCCTTACCGGAAGTACTCCAGCCACGGAGCTCAATTGTTCCGTCGGGCCATCTGACACCGATCAATTCCCTCCTATGTCACTTGTTGTATCTTTTTGTCTGAACGCAGGTGGAGGGGAAAAGGTGGTGATGCTGAAATTTCTCAAAACTTTCTGTGCATCAATGATTGCGTCAGCGCTGGCCTTGAGTGTCACCGCCAAAGAACCGGACTGTACGTTTTCGGCGACAGAAGTCTACGAGAGGATAGCTGACAATATTGTAAAGATAATCAGCTTCAGTATTGATCAGCATAGAGTGTTAGAACGTGTGCGGCCTGGAATAGGGTCTGGCATCGAAATCGAACCGGGTCTCATTCTAACGAATTATCACGTGGTGCAGGGAGCAAAACTCATCGGTGCGAGCACAAACGACTGGGCTTTCGAGGCCCAGTTGCTGGGGGGCGATCCAGTCCTTGATCTGGCGTTGCTCCGTGTGCCGTTCTACGAGCGCAACTTCGTCGCACCTGAGTTTGGCGCATATAACGATCTCGATGTCGGGCAACGCGCCTACGTTCTGGGCTATCCGCTCGGTGTCGGGCTCACGCTGAGCGAGGGGCTGGTCTCGGGACTCGACCGGCAGATCCCGCTCAATACGCTGTCTTGGACCGCGCGGTACATTCAGACCGACGCGGCAGTCAGCCCCGGAAACTCCGGAGGTGCGTTGCTTGACGATTGCGGACGGATCATCGGCTTGGTGTCAATGATTAGTAGTCACCCGCAGGCCGAAAACATAGGCTATGCCTTGCCGATCGACAGCATAATGCCTCTGGTCGGGGAAATTGAAGCAAAGGGTTATGTCTCGCGCCCGTGGCACGGTCTTTACGGGCAAATGATGACGCCCTTGATTGCCACGCTGCTCCTGACGGACCCGGCCAGCGTTCCTGAAGGGTTCATGGTCGAAACCGTCGAACCGGGGTCCGCAGCCGATAAAATTGGGATCAAAGGTGGTTTCCTTCCCGTGATGTGGGGTGTTTCCGAAATTCTTATCGGGGGCGATGTCATCACCCATGTGAACGGAGAGCCGATACGTTCGCGCGAGGACGCGCTGAAAACGGTTGGAGCCCTTGAGATCAGCGATGTCATCAGCCTGACGGTCTGGCGGGACGGAGTGTCATTTGAACTCCAGGCGGAGCTTGAAGAACGCCCCAACTTCGAAAGCGACTTGTGGGTCAACGGTCAGCGATAGCCGCACCCTGGAACCGACGCGCAGACTCTGGAACATTGTCAAGAGCTTCGAGAGATAGAGCAACGAAAACAATGAGGACAGTGCCCAGATGGACCTACACAAAAACGAGCGCCCGGTCGCGGTCTTCACCGTCGGCTATGTTGTCGTCTTCACGATCTGGTTTGTATCCAGCGGTAATTACGAATTCGTCGTCTATGTCGTTTCGATGCTGGTTCTCATCGGCCTTGTCGGGAAAAGCCTGAGAACCGCTGAATATCCGGTCACCATGTTATGGGCACTGTCGGCATGGGGGTTTTTGCATATGGCAGGAGGTGGCGTTCCGGTTGACGGTTCGGTGCTCTATTCGCTGCAACTCGTCCCGATTACGCCCGCAGACGGCGAAATGGGGTTGTTGAAATACGATCAGGTCGTTCATGCGTTCGGATTTGGCGTCACAGCGTGGGTTCTCTGGCATCTGCTGCGCAGAAATTTTCCGCAGATGATCGGCACAAAAGCCATCCTGATCTTTCCAGCGTTGGCATCCATGGGTCTCGGCGCGGTCAATGAGATCATCGAATTTATTGCGGTGCTGTCTGTTCCAGAGACAAATGTCGGTGGCTATCTCAACACGGCGCTCGACCTTGTTTTCAATGCCTTTGGCGCAGTTTTAACAATGCTGCTTATTGCGGTATTCGCATCGCGCGAACAACTCCACGCGTGACGCGGTGGTCGTCGAGTTGCCTTGGAGACCTGTCGCAGTTCAGAGCTTTTCTATACCCCAAACCCCCGCCCCGTCAGCGAAACAGGTCATTCACAATCGCGCGCGGGTAGGCGATCAGATAGAGCGAATTCGCAAAAGTCGTTGAAAAATATGCAATTACCGTATCTGTAACCGGAGATACATAGAGGCCCTGACCATTGATGCCGGCCTTAAAAAGGTCCCCATCCTCGAACACCGCGTCCCATTGATATGCAGCCCCTAAGGGCGCGCCTTCCCGTCCGAAACCGGCGACCATGCGGTTACCCTGCACACCTTCAAGATAGATATCGGGGTTGGCGGCGGCATATACATCCGCCAGATAACTCTCCGGCACGACAGGCGCGCCCGACGCTTTGCGCCCGCTGGGCGTGAATAGCATGCCGAAACGGGCGAAATCCCTCAACCTTGAGGAAAACGCGCCTGCCGCCAACGCCTCCCCGGCCGAAGACAAACCGAGCAAGGCATCGCCCTCCATGCCTGCCGCGCGCCAGATGCGCGCACTGATCACCTCATTGAGGGGTCGCTGCTTCACCGCCTCTACAATCAGGCCCAGAATCTGCGTGTTGTAAGAAGAGTATTGGAAAGCTGTCCCCGGCGCGCGCACCTGACCGACCTTCGAAAGCGCTTCCAAAATCGACACCTGCACAGGTTCGTTCCGTCCGGCCAGCGCTCGGGAAAAACCAAAGCCGATCGCGTGGTTCGGATCCGAAATCGAGGTATTGGTTTCCTCATAGTCCAGACCGGTGCGCTGATGCAAAACGTCCGCGACAGAGATCGCCCCAACAGGTATACCAGATGTGAACGGAAGGTACCGCGAAACCGGCTCACTCAAATCCACGACGCCTTCGTACACGAGCTGATGGATGAGCAGCCCGGTGATCGGTTTCGACGCGGAATTCCAAGAATGACGGTGAAACGGCTGCATGCCCGGATAGTCTTCGAAGACAATACGCCCCTTGTGAACGACAACCATGGCCTGCACCCGAGAGCGCGGATCGGAGATCGCCTCCCAGAGGGGCATGGTTCCGAGCTGAGTGGTGGCAACAATGTTTGCCACTGCCGGCAGAGGAGCATTTTCCAAGCCGACCACATCGCCGCTTCGCGCAACATGCATTGTGTTCAACACCTCTGACAAGTTCAAATAGGTGAAGACCGTGCTGTCTGTGCCGGACCAAAAGTCGATTGCCCTGTACCCTGTTCTGAACCGCTCCGCGTCCTGTGCAGTGAACCCACGTTTCCAGGTGGAAACCGGTGTCAAACCTTCTGGGATCGCATAGGCTTCTTCAGAGGCCAGTTGCCCCGCAGGATGCAGGCTTAAGACCATCAGCGTACCAATGGCCAACAGCGACCTCTGCGTGCCCAACCTCAGCGACAAACCGTTGTTCATGACCGTTCGGATGATCCTGTTTCGTGACATCTTCAACCCTCCCCGATCGTTTCACAGTTCAAAGACTTTACTCTCGCGCGGAGGCGCCATGCGATCAGTAGACGTTATGCCGTGAGCGTCGTTTTCCGTCTTGCAGGCGCCTCCATTCCGTTCCGGGTTGATCGCCGGAAGCTTCTGATGAGTTGGCAAGTGAACTGTCAATTTAAGCGCCACTTCGTCCTCCCCGCATTTTCGACCCAGCATCACAGACCCTTGGATTCTTGTCACCCTGCCATGTTTGATAGTCAAAACGCGTTTTCTGGCGTCGACGGCGAACGACAGATTTGTTCGGATTGTGTTGAAAAACTCGACGCCGCGAAATTCACACCAAAATCTTGGAACAACGCCCCTCCGATTTAGCCCTCAGGAAACTACGTTCGAAAAAGCGAGCTTCGGCGGGAAGATATTCCATGAATTTGGTAACCTCGGTCCAAACACAGAGTTTTTCAACACAATCTCTGCACAGCTGTCGATTATCCGGCTTTTCATGCTGCAGAGCGAACGAACGGCCGGTTCGGTGAAGCTGCGTTGCAGCGTCTGGGTGGCCGGGGATCGATAACACGCGGCCGACTCTTTCATGGGCTGAGTCTGCAAACCGCGCTTTGCGCCGGTTCGGGCGGGTCGCAGCATTGGTCAAGATGGGCTCTGTGCCCGCATTCGCTGCTTTCGGCACGAACATCGGCTCATGGGATTCGAACGACCGAGCTTTGAACGAGACGACCGAAGATCAAAGGCTTGCACAAAATTGCCGATGGCCGGTTCCGTTGCGCCTTCTCGGAGGCGCTTGCTGCGCGAACATTCGGCGGCTCCGAGCCCAGAGCAGACCTCGGTGCTTGGTGCAGCACCTGATGCGAAAGGTGGAAAGCACACATCTGGCCTTTCAGCAAACTTGGAAAGCCGTGGCGGCTTCTCGACATTTGCCGTCGACCTGAACTTACGGAACGCTTTGCATCGGCTCGAATAGAGGGCATTCTTCAAGATGAGATTCTAAACTCGCGACGGGCAAAGATTTTGACTGATGGGATAGATCTTTTAATTCAAGATGGATGGGTTGTTACGCCTGATGGGGTTGTGCGCGGTGACGTAGCAGTTTCAAATGGCAAGATCATTTCTGTCGGCACACCAGTCGCAAATGCGAAAGCACAGATTGCGGCCGAGGGGAAATGGGTGATGCCCGGCGGGGTAGATCCGCATGCTCATATTGAGCAGATGTCCGGCATGGGACAGTGGAATGCCGATACGTTTGAAACCGCCACAAAATCGGCGGCGATGGGCGGCACCACCAGTGTCATCTCATTCGCGGCACAGGCAAAAGGCCAAACGCTGTCTGAGACCATTTCCGACTATGCCGCGCGCGCGTCCAGAGGGGCGATGATCGACTATGCCTTTCACATCACGTTGACCGACACCAACGTTGCGGGCTTCGATGATGATCTGGTCAAACTGATTGGCGCGGGTCACAGGTCCCTCAAGGTTTTCACGACCTACAATATCCAATTAAACGATGCTCAGTTGCTGCGGATTTTTCAGAAAGCCCGGGAATGTGGTGCTTTGGTCTGCGTTCATGCGGAAAACGACGCGATCATCTCCCAAGCACGGGACCAGTTGATCAGCGCTGGGCAAACCTCCCCAAAGGTTCACGCGCGGTCTCGCCCCAAAATGGCAGAAATCGAAGCGGTAGAACGCATTTGCCGGTTTGCCGAATACTTAGACCAGCCCGTGATGCTTTTTCACATTTCGACGCAGGAAGGGGCTGCGGCTGTTCAAGCGGCCCAGGCGCGGGGTACTCCGGTCTGGGCGGAGACCTGTCCGCATTACCTTTTCATGACAGAAGCCGTTTTGGACAAGCCGGGACTGGAGGGCGCCAAGTGGATGTGTTCGCCCCCGCAGCGGACCAAACCGGATCAGGACGCTTTGTGGACTGCGCTTCTGAACGGAACACTCAGTCTCGTCTCGTCGGATCACGCGCCCTATCGTTTCGATGAGACGGGCAAATTGTCGGCCGGTCCAAACTCTGGTTTCCATCAGATCGCCAACGGGCTGCCAGGATTGGAAACGCGACTGCCACTTCTCTTCAACGAAATGGTGACAGAAGGGCGCGGCGGGCCCGAAGCCTTTGTCCAACTGACGTCACACGCTCCGGCAAAGCTCTATGGGTTGAAGAACAAAGGCGCGATTGCCGAAGGGTTGGATGCGGACATCGTTGTTTGGGACCCCGCAAAAACCGTGACTTACAAGGCCAACGATTTGCATGACAATGTGGGTTATAACCCCTGGGAAGGACACCGTGTGACAGGCTGGCCGGAACACGTCATCCTCCGCGGAGCGCCGCTTGTGGAGAATGGTAACTTTCTTGGCGAGCCGGGAAGCGGCCAGTGGATCGACCGACCAGATCTGGCCACAAAGCCAAGGGGGCACGCCAATTGAGCGCAACCAATACCAGCCGACCCGAAGCGCCCAGTGAACTGGCGATCACGTTCTTCTATTTTCGAGATCTGCCGCAGGCGATGCGGTTTTACGAGGATATCCTCGGCCTCCCGCTGGCGATTGATCAGGGCTGGTGCAAGATCTACCGGATCTGCCCGGGCGCGCATGTCGGCCTTGTTGACGAGACCAAGGGAATGAACAAATGGGCCGCGATCAAACCAGTGCAGCTCTGCATCCGCGTGCCCGACGTGGATGACTGGTACGCTTATGCAAAAGCCAAACAGCTGGATGGATTGTCTCAACTCTTTGTAAACGACGAAATCGGTATCAGGGCTTTCGTGTTCAACGATCCCGAGGGCTATCAGATCGAGATCCAAACTGCGACGCGGGCCGGCGCATGAACGCGCTGGTCGTCATCAACCCAAATTCATCACAGACAGTGACTGACGGGATCGATATGGCGATTGATCCCTTGCGCAGCTTCGGAATTCCCATCCGGTGCCTGACCCTTGCAGAAGGCCCACCGGGCATCGAATCTCAGCAACAGGCGGATCTGACCATCGCGCCGATGCTGGAACTGGCGGCCGCTCAAAACGATGCCGCGGGCTATGTGATCGCCTGTTTTGGTGATCCAGGGCTGCACGCGCTGCGCGACCAGACCTCTCTGCCCGTGGTCGGTATCCAAGAGGCGTCTGTCATGACGGCGCTGACCTTGGGCCACAAGTTTGGCGTTATCGCCATTCTGCCTGCCTCCATTCCGCGTCATCTGCGGGCCTTTGGGGCGATGGGCGTGTCTGGTCGGTTGGCAGGCGACCGAGCTCTTGGTCTAAGCGTTGCAGATCTGGCCGAGGATGGCAAAAGCCTCGATGCCATGATTGCAACCGGCAAAAGGCTGCGCGACGAAGACGGGGCTGATGTTCTGATCATGGGCTGTGCCGGCATGGCCCGGTTTCGCGGCCCTTTGCAGGACGCCACGGGCCTTCCGGTTGTCGACCCTGCGCAAGCTGCGGTGAATATGGCCTTGGGGCAAATCCGCCTGAACCTATCACATAAGGTACAGAGAACTGACCATGCTTGATGAATCCACCCAAGGTGTTTTCACCATCGCCGCCACGCCGTTCTTGCCGGATGGCGCGCTCGATTTCGACAGCATCGATCGCATGATCGACGCCTATATCGAAAAGGGTGCAAACGGCCTGACGATCCTTGGGATGATGGGAGAGGCCGGAAAGCTATCGGCTGCAGAATCCGTGTCAGTTGTTCAACGCGTGACATCCCGGTGCACGGTGCCGGTTGTTGTCGGCGTTTCTGCGCCCGGGTTTGCGGCAATGACTGCGCTGAGCAACGAAGCCATGGATGCGGGCGCAGTGGGCGTCATGGTGGCGCCCCCCATGGGCCTGCAGACGGACGCACAGATTGTCAGCTATTTCCACAACACGGCAGACGCGCTGGGGAAAATTCCGTTTGTGCTGCAGGACTTCCCGCTTGCAACAGGTGTGCAAATCTCACCCTCGGTCATCCTGAAAATTGTCGAAGACTGCCCGACCTGCGTGATGCTCAAACACGAGGACTGGCCCGGTCTGGAAAAGATAACGACGCTGCGCAACGCATCCGATGCAGGATCGCGCCGTATCTCGATCCTGTGCGGCAATGGGGGGATGTACCTGGTAGAAGAATTGCTGCGGGGAGCAGATGGCGCGATGACGGGGTTTGGATATCCCGAGATGATGCGGCAGGTTCTCGACGCTTTTGAAGCTGGGGATCTGGATCGTGCACGTGATATTTTCGATGCCTATTTGCCAATGATCCGATACGAGGCGCAGCCGGGTCTGGGGTTGGCAATCCGAAAGCACTCTCTGGTCCGCCAGGGCATCATTCAACATTCCACGCTTCGCAAGCCCGGACCGGCACTCACGGCGGCGACAATTGCAGAAATTGATGCTCTCGCCGTTCGGCAAAATAGGCGATTGAGCGATTTGGGATTGTAGACCCGATGTTGGACTAGCGGTCTGCTACCGCGCTACGTCCTGTCTTGCCTATTGGACTTGTAAAGTTCACTTAGGTCTCACTGCGGCCATCCAAACCGAGCACGGCGAGCAGACGGCCTCGTTTCGAGCGCATGACCCAAACCGTGCTGACTTGCCCGGTCAAATCGCTGCATCGCCGCTTTCGTTGGCCTGTCATTTGCGCCTCCTGCCACGGTGAGCAATGGCAGTTACTAGGTCCGGTTCAGCGGCTCGTGTGCTCTCAAAGCCGTTGCATTTCAAAGCGCACGCGCCCGACCGGAATGCCAAGACGTGTCACGATCGCATCGTTGATTACCCTACCATCGGGATCGAAATAGATGACATCCTCGAAGCCCAGTCTGGTCACTTCGTCTCCTGACCGGAAATCGGCCAGATAGGAGAGCCGGATCTCGTTTCCAGTCTCCACGACATTCGCCACCCCTACCGTGTCTTCCCGCCGCCCCGTCCACTTGCCAGACCCTGCTCGGTCAAAAACCCATGTCAGGCGATTTTGCTCGCCATCGTCATAGAAGAAGTCTTCCACGACCGTCAGACGATCGTCGTCAACTCGACCGTCAAGGCGCGCTGTGAATCTTCGCTCTTTGCCTGTCAGGTGGACTCTGAAGACACCTGCGCCGGTCGAATTTCCCGAGAATGCCTGATCGAGTGTGATCGGGTCGCGCGGCCCTTTGGGTGAGGTCGGCACGCGCGTGCATGCGGCCAGTGCAACAGAGCCAAAAAGAAAGGAGCGACGCATTATCGACATGTATTACCTATGGGTCCGAAGCAGCCTTAGAAACCGCCTATATGCACTGTCTATCTAGTCCGTCACGTCGCTGCGTCGAGCACGGAGAAAGACGATGGAAGTCCCCTGAATTGGTGTTTCCACGTCGGTAGAGCGCACGTTCCGGCCACACCGGAAAAGGGTGCTCTCAACAAAATACTCTCTGGGCCAACCTGGCTCTTGCGGCGCAATGCGCTAAAAGCGGACATGGTAACTGACGACGCAGGCCGAAACCGATGTTTCACCGAACGCCTTGCGGCTACAGCGCGGGTTTGCCAATGCCTGCCGCCATGAGCCACATCTGATCGAGCGCGTCGATTTCCTCAACCTCGTAAGGGACGGTTGCTTCCCAGTACCTTCCCGAGGGGATGACATATCCCAAGTCCTCTTCCCGCTTCTTTGCCGCGTCGAACAGAGGACTATTGAAGCCCGTTGGATTGCGCGGTTTGTCAGCAAGCTCCTCGAAAATCACGCTCGAGAAGACGAGCCTGCTTTCGCCGAAAGAAAGCCGTACACATGCGCATCCCATTTGATGCGCATGTAGCATCAAGCGAGCAGATTTGGCCTCCAGGTTGCGAAGGCTTGGATCGCGCCGCAAAGGGTCGGCTTGACCGTTTCCATAGAAGTGTGTCCGGCTTGCGTTGGAGTAGACCATGTCGCAGCCAAGGAATCCCATTACGGTCGGTCGCAACGTGGCAAGGGCCCAGTAGCCAGCGGTGAACGCCATTGTCCCACCCGCATAGAAGACGCCGCCGAAAAGATTGTTCGCAGGAACGTAGTCACGAGATGTAATCAGCCGCTGATGCTCTGCCACGGATGATGGCCACCGGTCGGGTGGAAAATCGTCAGGCGCAACGACGTAGTCCCAATCATCCCGCAGCCGCCAGGCATTATTGATCGCAACAATGTCCGACACGCCCAGCTTGGGCCAATCCCGGCAACGAACAGAATCCGGCGCACTCCCTAAGACAAGCACAATCCGCTCTGGGATACTGGAAGACGCCTCCGAATACTCCAGTTCCCGGTCACTCAGCCGGCGAGTGTCGGTCTTGACATCTTTCGGTCTAGGATCGGCCATCCGCAAACTCCGCAAGACCAGAGACGTCGGTCGAGACGCTGGTTTCCTTGAGTTGATTTAGAGTAAGTCGACGGCGGGGCCAGCTATTTGGGATGCCCCAAAGGAGCCCAGAGCGGCCGCACTCGTTAAGCCCATTTGGTTTGACAGCGCCCCGTTCTCCATTGATCTTCACAAACATCTCATCCAGGTGCCAACTCCACTGCGGCTAGGACCGGAGCCGATCTGCGCGCTTCATGCGGATTTCGGACGCGAACATCAGACCAAACCGTTGCCACCAGAACCGGACCGTTTCGTGGCTGACATCCACGCCGCGCTCGTGAAGCAGATCCTCGACATTGCGCCGCGACAGCGGAAATCTGACGTACAGCATCACCGCCAGACGAATGACCTCCGAGCTGCTGTGGAGGTATTTGGACGGATCGCATTTCGGCATGTTCAGAGGCTACGAGATCACCCTGCCCGCCTCAACCGGAGACCCTCTGACACCGCCCTGGCCAGGACTTAAAATAGCAAAATGACGATCGTCTGGTCATGGCCGGACGTCACAATACCGCCCTCCCCGCCTCAAGTCGGTTTGCTTTGACAGCACCCTCCCCATGGTTAAGTGGATGCGGAGGCCGAATTTTCTCGGCAAGTAGTGACGCTCGCCGTCAATCTTCACGAAAACCACATCAACATGCCACTGAAAGTGCGGTCTGGATCGCAGTCTTTCTGCCCGCCGACACCGGATTTGAGATGCTAAATGTTAATTTTTATGTATCTTTGGTGGATGTGAATAGGGACGACTTTGATGATACGTACCATTTTTTCCGCATTAATCCTATCTTTCATGCTTGTCGAAAGCATTCCCTCTGCAGCCGCGCACGAATTGAGGAAATCGGTTCAGGTTGCGCTGTCTTCGAACCCGACGATCAAGGCGCATGATGCCGCTGTCCGAACCGCCGCGCTTGAACTGCTTGAGATGCGCGGGACATATCTTCCAACGGTTTCCGTTTTCGCGGGCTTGGGGCCGGAATACGTGGATGATCCAAACGGGCTGTCTGTTGTCGACAATGCACGAACAAAGACATCAAGAGAGATCGGCCTGGTAGCGAGTCTTCCTCTTTTTGACGGATACAAAAGGGCTAATACCGTTTTCACCCGCGCCGCTCAATTGGACCGAACCATGTTCGAATATCTTGATGCCTCGGAAACGATGGCACTGTTAGTCGTGCAGGCCCACATGGACATTGTGCGCAACCAGAATATCCTAGCGACAGCCAACGATCACCTCGATCGCCATCTGGATATCGCCCGACGTGTTACAGAACAGGTTTCGGGTGGAAAGCTTCCGCTTAGCGACCAGTTGCAAGTGGAAAGCCGGGTCGAGACACTGCGCATCACCATCAGCGAGATTTCGAACGAGTTGGAGATGTCCCGCTCTCGCTACAGAGAACTGGTAGGGACACCGAACGTACCTGGATTGAATGCTGCGGGTCTTCCAAGTTTGCCGCCGAGCCTTGACGCCCTTATTGCATCCAGTGTCCAGAACAATTTCCGAGTCAAGCAGGCTCAGGCAAATGTCGATGTCAGGAGGTTTGAAAAGTTTACCAACGAAGCGGAATATTTGCCGAAGGTGAACCTGAGGGCTGGCGCCTCGGTCGGGGCAGATCTCGACGGTGCGAGCGGCAACGAAAATCGCTCGTTCATCAGTATCGACCTCGACTGGAAACTCTTCAATGGCGGGCGCGCCGAACGCAGGGCAGCGTTGCTAGAACGTCAGAATGAAGCCCTGTATCTTCGGATGGCCACCATGCGTGAAGTGCAGCAAATTGCCGAAAACGCTTGGTCAAGTTATCAGTCTAGCCAGAGAATAGCGACAATCGCCGCCAAGCAGGTGGCCCTAAACAATGACCTGGTTGAGCAATACACGCTGGAATTCCAGCTGAACACGCGCAGCCTGCTTGACCTGCTCATTGGCGAGACCGAGTTGTTCCGATCTCGCATCGAGTTGATCAACGCAAAAGCGGGAGCCACCTTCAACGCCTATCGCATGCTCGCGGCGCAAAGCAGGCTAGCCCAGTATTTTGGCATCGACAGTACGGGAGAAGCACTGCTGCTGGCAGTACAGGCGAACGAGTCGCAAAAACCTTTTGACGTCATTGATCGGGCGGTGCCGATCATGAAGAGATGAATGAGAATACAAGCAGGGACGAGGCCCTTGACGCCGAAGACGCTAAAAGCCCGTCCCATGGAGCAAGCGAACAAACGAGTTTGCGGCTGCTGCAATGGTTCGCCGAGTTTTACGTACGGCCATTCACTCCGACTGCTGTCATGTCTAGACTTCCTGCTGGCGCAAACCTCGACGACCCCGAAGATCTGGAATTGGCTCTGGCAACCCTTGGGTTCCGAACGCGATTACATCGTACCAAGCTCCGTCATCTCGACCCGGTCGTATTGCCATGCATAGCCTTCGACCTCCGCAACAAGCCACTGATAATAAACACGATAGACAGCAAGAACCGAACTGTGACCACTCGGCAGCCAGGTTCGGAAACTAATGAAACCCAAACTCTGCGAATAATCGAAGGGCGCATTAAACCTGATCTTCTGCTGGTCACTCCGCAGGAAGATGAGAACGCTCCCTACCGCGCGACCTACGCCGACGATACGCAAGCACCCGGCTCATCTTGGTTCTGGAGGCCTGTGCGCCGGAACTGGCGGGGCTGGCTCCATGTCACGATCGCCACTTTGCTGATAAACCTGATGGGGTTGGCGCTCCCGCTGTTTGTCATGAACGTCTATGATCGCGTGATCCCCACATATTCGACCATCACCCTTTGGACGCTGGCCGCTGGGGTCTGCATCGCGATCGGCCTGGACCTGTTGCTGCGCCAGATCAGGACCAGCCTTCTGGAACAGATCAGTCGGCGCGTTGATATGCAAATCGCATCAGATCTGTTTCGTCAGGTCATGAACATTCGGCTGACAGCACGACAGATCGGCGCTGCCGGACTGGCGTCACTGGTTCGGGAGTATGAATCGATCAGGGAACTGTTTGCTTCTGCATCCTTTATCGCTGCGGTCGATTTCTTGTTCGTCGGCGTCTTTATCGGGACGCTCTTTCTTATCGTGGGACCGCTGGCCTACGTGCCGCTATTTGCGATTTTCATTACCCTGACAGCTGCTGTTTTGGCGCAAATCCCGCTGGCACGCGCGGCGAAATCATCAATCGAAGTGGAATCCCGTCGTATGGGTCTACTGTCCGAAGCGTTGTCCGGCGTGACCACGATCAAGACGCTGAATGCCGAACATATAATGCAGCGGTATTGGGAGGAAGCGGTTGCGGCCTCCACCCGTTTGAGAAGCTATTCGCGCATCTGGGCCAATTTCACCCAAAGCGTGACCATCGCGACTCAGCAGTTGACCAGCGTCGGGATCATCCTTTGGGGCGTCTACCTTGTTATCGAAGGCGACGTAACCATCGGCGGGCTGATTGCCGCCAACATTCTGTCCGCGCGCGCATTGGCGCCTCTTGCGGCCATTGCTCAGACCATCTTCAGGCTGCAATACACGCGCAAATCAATGCACGCCCTTGACAGCCTAATGGCCGCCCCTGTCGAACGGAGCGCAGTGGTGCGATCGAACCTGCGAGTTCGCAAGGGAGCGATTAACCTAAGAGACGTTACCTTCAGCTATCCAGGCAGTAGCGTAACCGCCCTGAACGGGCTCAGTCTCGTCATCTCCCCAAGTGAAAGAGTCGCGGTTTTGGGGCGGGTTGGCTCGGGCAAGTCGACCTTGGGCATGATGCTGTCGGGTCTGATAGTGCCTGACTCTGGCACGTTACTGATCGACAACCATAATCTGAGCCAGTTCGACCCATCAGAGCTGCGTGAAGGGATCGGGTATCTGCCCCAGACCTGCGAATTCTTAACCGGAACTCTCCGCGACAACCTGCTGACCGGTCGACCGAACAGCAGCCAGTCCGAAATCGAACGGGCGCTCTATCTTTCCGGGCTCGACGAATTCGTTTCTGCGACCCCGGAAGGGCTGGAGTTGAACATCGGAGACCGGGGCATGCGGCTGTCTGGTGGACAGATGCAAGCCCTCTCCCTGGCGCGTCTTTTGTTGCGCCAGCCAAAGCTTCTTTTCCTCGATGAACCGACAAATGCAATGGATCAGGAGATGGAAATGAGGGTGTGCCGCCGGCTGAGCGAAGACCTGGACCGGGCGACAGGATTGATTCTGTGTACGCACCGACAACCGGTTGCAGCCGTCGCCGACCGATTTGTCGTTCTGGACAAAGGCAAAATCGTGCTTGACGGTCCCCGCGAGCAGGTCTTGACCTCGCTACGCGGTGGCACGGCACCCGAACAGCGGGCGGATGCGTAATGTTTGGACAGCGCATCGAAGCAACCTACACAAACCGACCCAACTCGATGGGACAAAGGGCCGGTAGCGCACTATCGCGTCGGCTGCTGCTTCTGATCGCTGCAGCAGTCGGCGTATTCCTCTATTGGGCCAACTCAAGCGAGATCGAGGAATACACACGCAGCGATGGCCAGGTGATCCCGTCGAGTAAGGTCCAGATTGTTCAGAGCCTGGAAGGTGGGATCGTGCAAAGCATCGACGTTTCCGAGGGGGACATGGTCCAGAAGGGTGATGTGCTCATGCAGATTGATGATACCCGTTTTTCTTCCGAGATGGGCGAACTGAAGCAGCGCCACAGCGCCCTGACGGCGGAACGGTTCCGTCTCGTCGCCGAGTCGAACATGGCGGATGATCTGGCATTCCCGGAGGACCTGGTCAGCGCGAACCCCCGGGCCACCAGAGCGGAACAGGAACTGTTCTTCATCCGCAAGCAACAATTAGCGCGCGAGTTGGATGTCTTGTACGACCGGCTCTCGCAACGGCAAAGCGAACTTGCCGAGTTGGAAGCGCAGCAACTAAAACGGAACAAAATGGTCGAACCCCTAAGGGAGGAGGTGGAGTTGGCCACCAACATGACGCGCTCTGGCGTCTTTCCCAAGATCGAACTGTTGCGTCTGAACTCGCAATTGGCGGCACTAGAGGGTGACCTGGCGATAGGCGAGGCGACCAAAGTACGGCTCCGGTCAGCGATTACTCAAGCCAGATCCGAAATCGAGGTGGCACGTTCCGGATACCTGTTGACCGCGCGGCAGCGGATGGCGCAGTTGCAGCTAGAGCTCTCCGTTGTCGAGGAAACCCTTCGTGCCGCCAGTGACAGGGTCGCCCGAACCATGATAAGAGCGCCACTACGCGGCACGGTGAACGCACTGTCGATAAACACGCCCGGCGCCGTGGTCGCTCCCGGCCAACCGCTTGCCGAAATCGTTCCTGCCGACGATGGCCTGATCATCGAAGCCTACCTGCGACCAACCGATGTCGCGTTTGTGAAACCTATGGCCGAGGTCTCGATCAAGATTACGGCATACGACTACCTGATCTACGGTTCCTTGACGGGTCGCGTCGCGCGGATCGGTGCAGACACCATCACCGCGGACGACGGCGCGGAGTTTTTCAAGGTAGTCGTGGAAACAGACCAGAGTTACCTTGGGTCCGCAAACGATCCATTGCCTATTTCTCCAGGAATGGTTGCCAAAGTCGACATCCTCACAGGCAGGAGAACCGTGATGGATTATCTGCTCAAGCCGATACGGCGAGCCCAATATGAGGCCATGCGAGAACGCTGAGGTTACTTTTCCAAAGCATCGTAGACCCCACCCCAATCGGGATCTTCCGGCAACTTGGCCAGCCGTGCAGAGCGTTTTTTGAACAGAACGCAATAATCCTGCAGGTCCAGATCTAGGCAGGCAGCCTGGCGTTCCAGTTCCGCGATGAGTTCCAGTGCTTTCTGCCATTGCCCTGTGCGATAGGCAGCCAGCATGTCGACACCAACTTCGGACAACGCCTTGAACCCATCTGTGCCTGCCAGTCGCTCCCCCCCCATCACACCATATATCCGTTCCGGTTCTGTCTTGCCTTTGACCCGAATAAGGTCGAGTTCAAGCAACGCGAACTCGCCATCGACGATCTGGGCAGTTCTCTCGCCGATGATGATCGACATTCCGTAACGCTTCGTCTGTCCCTCTAGGCGGGACGCCACGTTCACCGTATCCCCCAGCGCCGTATAGTCGAAGCGGCTGCGGCTTCCCATATTCCCGACGAAGCAGGGACCTGTATTTACCGCTACTCCGATCTGGATTGGATGATGCGCGGTGCCTGGAACGCTGGACTCCATCCTGCTTCGGTTGAACTCATCCACGGCACGGACCATTTCCAGAGCGGCATGACAACTGGCGCGTGGATGATCCTTCGCCTCTAGCGGTGCGTTCCAGAAGGCCATCACTGCGTCCCCCATGAACTTGTCGATCGTGCCTCCGGAGTTCAAAATCGGTTCGGACATCACCGTGAGAAGCTCGTTCATCAACTTGGTAAGTCCCTGGGGGTCATCGCGGAACCCTTCCGACAACGTCGTGAATCCGCGCACATCGCTGAACAGGACGGAGAGGTCGCGGCGTTCTCCTCCCAGTTTTAGGGCGTCCATGCTGTCTGTCAGCTGCGCTACAAGAGCAGGCGTCACGTATTGACCAAAGGCGTTCCGGATACGGTTCCTGCGACGTTCTTCGCGCAGGTAGTTGGTGCTGGACATCAACATCACGGTCAGCATCGTCGCGGCGATCGGAAAGGTAGGATCGACCAACTCGCCGTGCCAAAAGAACATCAGATAGGCGTAGGTTCCATAGGCAGATACCAGCACCAGAGTGCTTATGATCAAGACACCGGCGTGCAGCATGGGCGCAAGCGCAATGACAAGAATGGTCAGCGCCGCCGCAGTTATCAGTTCCTTCCCGTCGGCGGTATTCTCGCGTTTCAGCAGTGTGCCCCCGAGGACGTTTTCGAGCAACTGCGCATGGATTTCGACCCCGGCCATCGGCACACCCAATGGTGTTGCGCGAAAATCCTCCAGACCAATGGCGGAAGTTCCGACCAGCACCAGATGCCCAGCCAAACGATTTTGCGGCACCCTGCCTTGCAGCAGGTTTGCGGCAGAGACGAAGCGGTTCGGATCTGAGGCCGAAAATCGCGTCCAGACCGTGCCATCGCCTTGGGTTCTGATCACCTGCCCCGCAACCACGACGCCATCTATCCCCGCATCGTTGGACCGAATGGCAAAGGCGTCGCCTCCCGTCGCGACACGCAAAAGCTCCAAAGAAAGACTGAGTCGCAACGCGCCCTCGACCATCATTACAATCGGGACACGTCGATAAATTCCATCCGCGTCGGGCAGAACTGTAAATACCCCGCGGCCCTGTGCGGCCTCGTTCAGGATTGGCAAGTTCTGAACCAGTTCTGGAAACTTCAGCAGGTAGGGTTTTGGATCCGGGCCGATGATCGCATGCGGGACTTTTTGTATGTCCCTCTCGACCTCGGAAGCTTGCAAGCCGCTCCGCACACTCGTTTCACCCAGCACAACGCGATTGCGGGAAAAAGACCGTGCAAGAACTGCGTCGTTGCTGGGTAGTTGCATCAGATGGGACCGAATTTCATTCGAAATGCTGGGGTTGTCGACCGCGACCGAACCTGGAGACAAACGGTCAGGCTCCGAAAATACTATGTCGAAGGCCATCGCGGCAGCACCCGCTTGAAACACCCGATCCGTCAGCTCCGCGATCGTCGTTCTTGGCCATGGCCACTGGCCGACTTCTTTCAGGCTACGGTCGTCTATGTCCAGAATTACAACTGGATATGGTGTAATCTCGCGGGGGTTCAGACGTTGGAACTGATCAAAGGCCTGCAAGCGCAACCGCTCGACGAAGATCGGGTCGACGATCCGCAACCATAAGAGAGCAAAGACGAGCAAGAACCCCGAGAGGCGGCCCCAACTGAATTTTCTCGCTCTCCAAAACGCCACGACCTTGATCTTCCGTTCTCTCCCGCTTGACGAAAGGCAGCGCCCCCCTGACTCTTGCCGAACGCTGTCTATTGTTCATCCTACGCATATTTTCTCGAGCCCAACAGAAAATTGAACGAATACTCCCCTCAAAAGCTCTTGTTTTTCCCCGATTATTGTTTCTCTTAGGCCGAATCGCGCGGTTATGTTAACCTTTTGAAACATATTTTCTTTGCAGCGGAGCTTGATCATGGTTCGAGCGACGGCGGAATTTGATATAAGTCCACAGCATTCCCTCGGGCAAATCTTGCATGCGGAAGACGGCCCGATATTTATGCCTGCCGACCTGAAACTTTTCACTGCTGACTTCGTCAAGGTCGGTACAGACTTGCACATTGTCGACACAGAAGGGCAGTCCCTTAGAGTCATTAATTATTTTTCCGAAGTTGACCCGCGCGACCTGATCTCCTTCGACGGTGGCGTTCTGCAAGGCGGGACCGTTCGCCTGTTGGCCGGCGCGGCCCTTGACTCCTTCGTGGCTCAAGTCGGCACCGCGCAAGGTTCCATACCCATCGGCCAGGTTGAACTGGTATCGGGCGGCGCACGGGTTCAACGGCTCGACGGGTCGGTGGATGATCTGAGCATCGGCACCAAGATCTATGCCAACGAAGTCCTGCTGACCGATAGCGATGGGCGCCTCTCCGTCACATTTGCCGACGGCACGATCTTTTCGCTTTCCGAATCGTCTCGCATGGTGATCGACGAACTCGTCTACGAACCCGAGGGAACCGACAACAGCGGAAAGTTCAACCTGATAAACGGAGGTTTCGTTTTCATAGCCGGACAGGTGGCCAAGACTGGAGACATGGATGTCACCACGCCGGCAGCGACCATGGGCATCCGCGGCACGAACGTGTCGGCCCTGCTTTCGAAAGTCGAGGAAGTCACGCGGCTGACAGTCGCGCTGAACTACGACCCGGACGGGCGGCTTGGAATAATCGACGTCTTTGATCTCAACAACAACCTGATCACAACCATCACAGCCACAGATACAGCGTGGCTCATCTCTTCGGTCGAAGGCATTGCAATGGAACTGCCCCGCGCCGTAGGTGATGAAGCTGAAGATACGGACCTTGTTGCCGATGCTCTGGCTGCCTTCGCGGCAGCCCAACAGCGCCTTCTCAACGGCGAAAACTACGTCGAGATCGGATCGCACAATTTCAACCTTACGCCGTCCGGTCCTCAGATCGATGACTTGAACCTACCCTCTGGACCAAATCAGGTTCCAGAAAACGACGACTTGAATTTTAATGACGATTCAAGAGGGAACGCTCCGTTTGATGAAGGCAGGCTCGCGCCTCAAATCGACAATGTCCGGGACCCTTTTCAAGCACCAGATCCTCAGGATCTGGTCGTAACGGGAAACGAGGATGCTGGAGACGACACCCCGATAGAAGGACGAATTTTATTTGACTCCGGATCGGTGCTCTTGGGAACTTTTTCGGTGCAAGCTTCGCCGGAACATGGTGCAGTCGTACTTTCAGTTGACGGATTTTTTACCTACACTCCAGAACCAAACTTTTTTGGCATCGACGCTTTTACTTACAATGTCGTTTCAAGCGGCGGAACAGTTCTCTCGGGCACAGTTACAATCAATGTGCTTGCCGTGAATGACGTACCGGATGTTGTTCCGGATCGGTTCACAATAGACGAAGACGGTACTGTCTCGGGCTCAGTTCTCATCAATGACAGCGACATAGACGGCGATGAACTCTTCGTAACCATTGCGACCACACCTGAGAACGGATCGCTGGATATCTCTCCGGACGGGTCGTTTTTGTATACACCGAACCCGAATTTTTTCGGCACTGACACCTTTGTTTATACAGTCTCGGACGGCAATGGCGGGTTTGCGTCCGGCGTCGTTAACGTCACCGTCACCCCGGTCAACGACGCCCCCGTCGCAGGTAACGACAGCGTCACCACCGCAGAGGACACCGCACTCACCTTCGATCCGCGTGTTAATGACATTGATGTCGACGGTAACCCGCTCTCCCTCACCTCAGTCACCCGGCCTGCCCATGGCAGCGTCGCGATCACACCCGACGGCAGCCTCATCTATACGCCCGACGCTGAGTTCCATGGAACCGACAGCTTCTCCTATACCGTTTCCGACGGCGAAGGCGGCACCGACGAGGGCACCCTCACCCTCACCGTCGCATCCGTCAACGATGCGCCGGTGGCGAACAGCCCGATCCCGGACCAGGCGG
>NZ_JBXWRD010000054.1:0-27148 GCF_059612725.1 Ruegeria sp. YKSF070
GGTTTTCTTGCGGCTGCTCGGGCGCAGTAACCCATTCTTTACCAGGTCTTGCGCAGTATGGCGTTATGAATCTCGCCCTCCCACCCCAGAGCCCTGAGCAATGGTTCGATCATTTGTTTACCGCAAAATCCGCCCGTTCCGGCGGTGTGGTGCGCCGCAAGGTGCGGGATATGGAACGGATGGTGGGGCGGGAGGCGTTCCTGGCGGAGATCCGACGCCGTGGTTTCACTGCTGTCGAGAATGCGGGGCAGGTGATCGTGTTCTGCAACGCCGAACCCGTTCGCCTGATCACGGCGCGGGCACAAACTTTCTCTGAAAGTTTGTGATCAAATCCTGAGCAGGATTTGGTTTCAGACTTTCGCGAAAGTCTGACCGCTTTACCTTTCAGCGTTGTACCGCTAGTGCTGGTCCGCGATATCAGGGAGCACGCCATGGCCAACGACCTTTTCAATTCCTTCATGTCCGGGCCTGACGAACAGGGCCGTTTCGGAATCTTCGGGGGGCGTTTTGTCAGCGAGACGTTGATGCCACTGATCCTGTCGTTGGAAGAGGAATATGAGAAGGCCAAGATAGACCCGAGCTTCTGGGCGGAAATGAACGATCTCTGGGCAAACTATGTGGGCCGCCCGTCGCCGCTCTACTTTGCCGAACGGCTGACCCAAGAGCTGGGCGGTGCCAAGGTCTATATGAAACGGGACGAACTGAACCACACCGGTGCGCACAAGATCAACAATGTGCTGGGCCAGATCATCCTGGCGCGCCGAATGGGCAAGACTCGGATCATCGCCGAAACCGGCGCTGGGCAGCATGGTGTTGCGACCGCGACGGTCTGCGCCAAGTTCGGCCTGAAATGCGTGGTCTACATGGGCGCCCATGATGTGCGCCGCCAGGCGCCCAACGTGTTCCGCATGCGCTTGCTGGGGGCTGAGGTTATTCCGGTCACCTCAGGCCGTGGTACGCTAAAGGATGCGATGAATGACGCGCTGCGCGACTGGGTGACCAATGTGCGCGACACCTTCTACTGCATCGGCACGGTTGCTGGCCCGCACCCCTATCCGGCGATGGTGCGCGATTTCCAGTCGATCATCGGCAAGGAAGCCAAGGAACAGATGATGAAGGCAGAGGGCCGTCTGCCGGACACCATCATCGCCGCCATCGGTGGTGGATCGAATGCAATGGGCCTGTTCTACCCCTTCCTCGACGACAAGAGCGTCAACATCATCGGGGTCGAGGCCGGTGGCAAGGGCGTCAACGAGAAGATGGAGCATTGCGCCTCGCTGACCGGTGGCCGCCCCGGTGTGCTGCATGGCAACCGCACCTATCTGCTTCAGGACGACGACGGCCAGATCCTCGAAGGGTATTCGATCTCGGCGGGTCTTGATTATCCCGGTATCGGGCCAGAGCATTCCTGGCTCCATGAGGTCGGGCGCGCCAAATATGTCTCGATCACCGACAAGGAGGCGCTGGAAGCGTTCCAGCTTTGCTGCGCGACCGAGGGGATCATCCCGGCGCTCGAACCCAGCCATGCGCTGGCCCACGTGATGAAGATCGCGCCGGACCTGCCCAAGGATCACATCATCTGCATGAACATGTGTGGCCGGGGTGACAAGGACATCTTTACGGTGGCCAAGTTCCTGGGTTTTGACATGTCCGATACCGAAGGGCGTGACGCAGAGGACTGAGTCGCTTGTTCCGGGTGGCTCCGGTTCAAGGGTTCAGACCCATTCGGAATAAACCAAAGGTGGATGACAGCGGCTCTCGAGGCCGCTGTTCTGCTTTTCGGGATGAGGTGACTTTCGAGCGAATTGCCCGCAACATTCTGAAAAAACTGATAAACCTTTGTTTATTCGCCACTGCTCACATTCTTGTCGTCCTTCTAAACCACAGATCAATTCCCCCCATCGCACCAGTCGTAAAGCTTGAACTCGCCGTTTGGTTTTGACGGTGCGCATTTGCGATGGAGGTATGAAATGCGAAAGACAGTGACATCCAGGGTTGCGGTTGCGGCCGGAGCAATTCTTGTCGGCGGGCTGGTGGGGTTTGCCGAGGCCAGCGTGGTGCAGACCGACCTGAGTGCACCGGATTCGGCGAGCAATTCCGATACGGTAGCGCAGACCGAGGTCGGGAGCTTCGTGGTTGCAGGTCGCGAGGATAACGGGCGTGGCCGCGGTCGCGGACGCGGCGGAGATGATGGCGCGGACCATGATGCGGGCGACGATCACGGCGGTCGCGGACGCGGCGGAGATGATGGCGCGGACCATGATGCGGGCGACGACAACGGCGGTCGCGGACGCGGCGGGGATGACGGCGCGGACCATGATGCGGGCGACGACCATGGCGGTCGCGGGTCCGGCGGGGATGATGGCCCCGGCCACGATGCGGGCGACGATCATGGCGGCCATGGCGATGATGGCCCGGGAGATGACGATTGAACGACCGGGGGTTGCCTTGATCCCGCGAAGCGGCAAACCTGCCGTGACTCCTGCCCTGATCTGGGCAGGAGTCTTGTTGATCAGGTAGGCAAATGGATCGCAGAAGCTTCATCACTTCCGGACTGGCACTGATGTGCTGGGGCGGCGCCCTCTGGGCTCAAACCACGACGGATACGATCACCCGACAGCTCAGGGCGCAGGGGTATACGTCAGTCGAGGTAAGCCGGACCCTGCTGGGGCGTGCGCGGATCGTTGCGAGACGCCCGGGGGAACAGCGCGAAATCATTGTCAATCCTCGGACTGGCGAGATCTTGAGGGATTATTGGCAAGGCAACCGGGTTTCCACTGGTGGCGGCTTGCTCGATCGGTCGCCCGAGACCGAGACCGAAACCGACGACGGTGGTGGCCGGGGGCGCGGTCGGGGCCGGGGCCGAGGAGGCGAGGATTCGAGTTCGGACAGCGGATCAGATGGGGATGACGGCGGCGACGATGGTAGCGACAACAGCGGCCACGGCGGAGGCGACGATGGTGGCAGCGGTTCGGGTGGCGATGGTGACGATTGATCTGCTCCGGATCGGTATTGCCGGGTCTGCGCCCGCATGAGGGGCGTTGCGATCCTGTTGGCGATTGCCGTTGTGCAGACGGTGTGCGCCGTTTTCTTCGTGTCCGATATCTTGTTGACCGTGATCGGCCTGCGTACCACGCCGATCAGTTGGCAGACCCGGGAACTGTTGGAAATCGGCGCGGCAATCGGTTTGCTGCTAGGCGGGGTCCTTGGTTGGCTCGCCTTGAGCCGGACCTGGCGCCGAGCGCACAGGGCTGAGGCCAGGCTGCGTGCCGCATCCGGAGCCTTCATGGAGTTGCTGGACGAACGGTTCGAGGAATGGGGTTTGACGGCGGCCGAACGGGACGTTGCCCTGTTTGCGATCAAGGGGTGCAGCCTTCAGGAAATCGCGGCGCTGCGCAACACCTCCGAAGGGACGGTCAAGGCGCAAACCAACGCGATCTATCGCAAGGCGGGCGTATCTGGGCGCCCCCAATTGCTGGGCCTCTTCATCGAAGACCTGATGACCGGTGACCTGATGCCGGAACAGGCGGGCAAGGATCAGTCGCGCCGGACCGCGTGACGTTCCAGAACTTCCAGCGGAACGACTTCCAGTGCGCGCCTGTGGGTCGCCTCCATGTGCACCTGCGGGCCGCACCCCTCGTCGGCGGCCTGCATGAAGCGCGCCGCACAAAGGCACCAGCGGTCGCCGGGCTTCAACCCGGCAAAGCCGAACTCGGGCCGTGGTGTGCTCAGATCGTTGCCCACATATTTGGAATAGGCCAGGAACTCGGCCGTCATCACGGCACATACCGTGTGGCTGCCCTGATCCTGCGCGCAGGTGTTGCAATGCCCGTCGCGAAAGAAGCCGGTGACGGGATCGGTCGAGCAGGGCGCCAGCGCCCCACCCAGGACATTGAGGCTTGGGTCGGGTGTCATGATCCGATCCTAGAGGCTTTGCGCGATCTTGCGAAACATTTCGATGTTGGCCTCGTTCACGCCATCACCGCGAAAACCGCGATCGGCGCCCGTGGTGACGATCACCACCCCGCGCGGCTGGTCGAAATAGATGTATTGGCCATAGACGCCTCGCGCCAGGAATTCGCCCGGACCGGCGCCAACCGGGATCCACCATTGATAGCCATAGCCGATCTTGCCCGGCGCGGTCGGGGCGCTGGCGGCGGTCGAAACAGCGATCCAGTCCGCCGGGACCACCTGTTTGCCGCCATAGCTACCATTCTGAAGGATCATCTGGCCGAACCGGGCATAGTCACGGGTGGTGAAATTGAGCCCGCCCAGCACAAACGCCACGCCCGCGCCATCGGTGATGTAGTAGCCGTCACGTTCCAACCCCAGCGGCGCGATGATCTTTTCCGCCAGCAGGTCGGTCACGCTGCGCCCTGTCGCACCCCGGATCACCATGCCGATCACATGGGTGTCGATCGAGACATATTGCCAGGTCTCGCCGGGTGCGGCGAAACTGTCGGTGAAGCTCGCCGAGAAATCGTCCAGTGTGCCACCCAGGGCGACCACCCGGCCCATGCGGTTGATGTCGGAATTCTTGTCGAAATAGTCCTCGTCGAAAGTGACGCCGCTGGCCATGTTCAGCACGTTGCGAATGCTGGCCGGTTCATAAGCGCTGCCCTTGAGCTGGGGCGCGTATTTGACAACCGGATCATCGATAGAGGCGATGGCGCCCTCTTCCAGCAGCGCGCCCATGAGGGCGGAGAGATAGCTCTTGGCCACCGACCACGAGATGCGGCGATCGTCGGGTCCGGTGCCGAGATAATACTCCTCGAACCGGATCTGGCCGTCCTTGAGGACAAGAAGAGAGGTGACCGCCCGCGCTTCGATCCAGTCGGTGCCACCTGTTGGCAGCTCATAGGCGGCGCCATGGGGCAGGTCCGAGGTGGGGCCATTGCCCCGGGCGACCGGGGCGGTCAGAAAGGCCGCATCCATATGCGAGAAGTTGGAGATGATCTTTTCGGCGTCGAACAGAGAGTTCACGGCGAGCAGCCGGTTGATCTCTTCCCATTTCCAGACGCCGATGACGCCTGCGGCCAGGATCAGGGCTAGCAGGACCCGGCCCAGCCATTTTCCGAATACGCGCATGTCATTCCTCCGATGGGATTATCCGCTCACGGTGGCAAGGCGGCGCGCGCGGCGCAACTGCTACGTGGCGGCAGCGGGTTATTTGAACCGGTCGACCAGTTTTTGCAGGGCGCTGCGGTCATCGGGCTGGGGCGCGGGGTCTGGGGCTGGCGCTGTCTTTTCGGGCGTTGCCGATGGTGGACGGGCTGTTCCGGTTGAAGAGCGCGGAGGCGCGGTGCGCAGGGCGACCGCGTTCATGAACCGCGCCCCGTCTCCGGTGGCCAGATGCGGCGCACCGTCCGAAACACCACGCAGCACATTGTCCAACCAGTCCTCGTCTGCGCGGGCGAAATCGTGCAACACATAGCCCGCGACCGCCTCTTTGCGGCCGGGATGCCCGATGCCCAGCCGTACCCGGTCATAGGCGGCGCCGATATGGTCGTGGATCGAGCGCAGGCCGTTATGGCCCGCATGTCCGCCGCCCGCCTTGACCTTGACCTTGCCCGGGGCAAGGTCCAGTTCGTCATGCAGGACGGTGATATCGGTGCTGTCAAGCTTGTAGAACCGCATCGCCTCGCCCACCGATTGGCCAGAGCGGTTCATGAAGGTCTCGGGCTTGAGCAGCAGTACCTTCTCACTGCCCAGCCGTCCCTCTGCGATCTGGCCCTGGAACTTGGCGCGCCACGGGCCAAAGCCGTGATCCTCGGCAATCCGGTCCAGCGCCATAAAGCCGATGTTATGCCGGTTGCGGGCGTATTTCGCGCCGGGGTTTCCCAGTCCGACGAACAATCGCATGTCGGGCCTCTTGCTTTGCCAGTTGCCGGTCCTTCTTGCCGCTTGCGGCTGCAAAAGGCCAGACGGCCCTCTGGGCCTGACTACAAAAAAAGGCGGGGCCCAAACGCGGCCCCGCCTTCTGATGGGTTGACGGTCGCGAAGATTATTCTTCGGCTTCGCCTTCGACCTCTTCGGCTTCTTCGTCGTCAGACGAGGATGCCAGACCCGACGGGGCCGAGATGTTGGCGATCACGAAGTCGCGGTCGACAGTCGGCTTGGCACCTGCGGGCAGGTTGACGCTGGAAATGGTCACAACGTCGCCGATGTTCAGGCCCGACAGATCAACGGTGATGCTTTCGGGGATGTCGCCAGCGGTGACTTCCAGTTCGACTTCGGGGCGAACCACGGTCAGCACGCCGCCTTTCTTGAGGCCCGGTGCCGCCGCATGGTTCACGAAGTCCACGTGGATGAACAGCTTGATCCGGCTGGTGCGACGCAGGCGCATCAGGTCCAGGTGGGTCGGCAGGTCCTTGACTACGTCACGCTGCACGTCGCGGCAGATCACGCGGACATCCTCGTGGCCTTCGACCTTGAGGTTGAAAAGGGTCGATTTGAACCGGCCCGCCTTCAGCATCTTGAGCAGACGGTTGAACGGGATCTGGATCGGCAGCGGGTCGTTGTCGCCACCAAATACAATGCCCGGAACCATGCCGTCGCGACGTGCCTGACGAGCGGCGCCCTTGCCTGTCCCCGTCCGTTCCAGAGCTACGAGATCAGGAATCTCTCCAGCCATGCTAATATCTCCAAGGTTAGGGCGGGGTTCCTCCAAGGCTGTAGCCCCGCGTGAAGCCGCGCTCTTACAGTGGATCGGGGTCAAAGGAAAGGGGGATTCGCCCGTTTTTGCCCCGTTTGCCGGTTCAGGCCCAGCGGCCGCCGAAATCCTCGGGCACAAGCAGGTTGTGGCGGCCCAGATCGGCGACATTCTTCTCGCCGCACAGCGCCATAGTGACGTCAAGCTCGCGGTGGATCACTTCGAGTGCCTTGGTCACCCCAGCTTGCCCCATGGCACCCAGACCATAGACAAAGGCGCGCCCGATCATGGTGCCCTTGGCCCCCAGCGCCAGCGCCTTGAGCACGTCCTGACCCGAACGGATACCGCTGTCCAGATGCACCTCGATATCGCCGCCCACCGCATCGATGATTTCGGGCAGAACGCGGATTGAGCTGAGCGCGCCATCGAGTTGGCGGCCACCGTGGTTCGAGACCACGATGGCATCGGCGCCCAGTTTGGCGGCCATTTTCGCATCTTCGGCATCCAGGATACCCTTCAGGATCACCTTGCCGTCCCATTGCTCCATCAGTTTGGCGACCTTGCCCCAATCGAGCGTGGGGTCGAACTGCTCGGCGGTCCAGGCGCCCAGATTGGCGTTATCCGATACGCCTTGAACATGGCCCACGATATTGCCGAAATTGCGCCGCTTGGCGCCCAGCATCTCGATCCCCCAGGCCCATTTGGTCATCAGGTTGGCGATGGTTCTGGGGGTCAGTTTCGGCGGGGCGGACAACCCGTTCTTCAGATCCTTGTGGCGCTGACCCAGGATTTGCAGGTCGAGCGTGATCACCAGCGCCGAACACTTGGCGGCCTTGGCCCGCTGGATCAGGCGGCTGGTATAGTCGGTGTCGCGCATGGTGTAGAGCTGGAACCAGAAGGGGCGGCCCGTGGCCTCGGCCACCTCCTCGATCGAGTTGATCGACATCGTCGACAGCGTAAAGGGCACGCCGAATTCGTTGGCGGCGCGGGCGGCCTTGATCTCGCCATCGGCGTTCTGCATGCCGGTCAGCCCCACGGGTGCCAGCGCCACCGGCATCGCTACGTCCTGCCCGACCATCTGGCTGGCGGTCGAACGGCCGGACATGTCGACGGCAACCCGCTGGCGCAAGCGGATCAGGTCGAAATCCGAGCTGTTCTCGCGAAAGGTCTGTTCTGTCCAGCTGCCGCTTTCGGCATAATCGTAGAACATGCGCGGCACGCGGCGTTCATAGATCCGCTTGAGATCTTCGATATTGGTGATGACGGCCATATCCTGTCCCTCAAAATTGGTTAAATTTGTTTACCAATATTTTTGCCGCTTGGCAACTCGGTCTGGCCGCGACACTGTGCACCGGGCGCTTTAGCAAGGGCAGAGGGCATGACGAAATACTGGGAGGATTTTCCGGTCGGGTTCCGCTACGAGTCCGACCCGTGGGAAATGACGGGTGACGAGATCATGGATTTCGCGCGCAAATGGGACCCGCAACCGTTCCACATCGACCCCGAGGCGGCAAAGGACGGCCCGTTCGGGGGGATCATCGCCAGCGGCTGGCACACGCTCGTCACCGCGTTCGAGCGTTGGTATGCATCGGGCCTCTGGGCCGAGGCCTCGATGGGGTCTCCAGGTATGACCGATGTAAAGTGGATGGTGCCCGTGCGCCCCGGCGACTTGCTGCGGGTGGTGGCAACGGTCACCGAGAGTACCGCGTCGCGTTCGCGACCCGACCGTGGCCGGATCACGGTGCTGAGCGAGATCTACAATCAGGACGGCCAAAAGGTTGCCGAATATTCAGGCATCAACATCCTGCGGCGCCGGCCCTGACGCTCAGGCGCTGTGCGCGCCGTCCGCAAGCGATTTGACAAAGGCCAGAACCTCGGCCACCGGTTTGCCCGCGCCGATCTGGCTCACGATGGCCGAACCCACAACGGCGCCATCGGCGACGCTGGCGATGGCGCGCGATTTCTCGGGCGTGTTGATCCCGAAGCCCACGATAATCGGCAGGTCGGTTGCCGCCTTGATCCGCGCCACTTCCGGGCCGACATCCGTCGCCTGCGCCTCGGCCGCGCCGGTGATCCCGGTGATCGAGACGTAATAGACAAAGCCCGACGTGTTTTGCAGCACGCGCGGCAGACGCTTGTCATCGGTCGTCGGCGTGGCGAGTCGGATGAAGTTCAAACCGGCCGCTTGTGCGGGCAGGCACAATTCGGCGTCTTCCTCGGGCGGCAGGTCGACCACGATCAGCCCGTCGATACCGGCGGCCTTGGCATCGGCCAGAAACCGGTCGACGCCGCGATTGTAGATCGGGTTGTAATAGCCCATCAGGACGATGGGCGTGCTGTTGTCGGTCTTGCGGAACTCGGTCGCCAGATCCAGTGTCCGCTGAAGCGTCATGCCGCCATCAAGCGCACGCTGACCAGCCAGCTGGATCGTGGGACCGTCCGCCATGGGGTCGGTAAAGGGAAGACCCAGTTCGATAACATCCACCCCAGCGCCGGGCAGGCCCTTGACCAGTTCCAGCGAGGTGTCGAAATCCGGATCCCCCGCCATCACATAAGAGACAAAGGCCTTTTTGCCTTGGGCTTTCAACTCGGCGAATTTGGCGTCGATACGGGTCATCGGGCGTCCTTGCGTTCTGCTATCGGCCTGATGTGCAGAAAACCGTGCCGAAAATCAATCCCACACCCGACGCGCAGCTCAGAAAGAGCGGTGGAACCGCAGCAGAACCGAGTTGACGCCCGGGTTGAACTCGGAAATCGAGGCATTCGATTTATGCGTGATCGCCAGCGACAGCGCATCGCCATTGTCAAAGCGGTAACCGACGCCAAACAGGCTGCGCACTTCGAACCGGCTGCCCAGCGTGTTGCTGTCCTCACCCTCGAAATAGACGCCGGGCAGCACGCTGGCCTCGATGAACCAATTCCTGTCCAGGGCATATTCTCCGGCAACGCCCGCGCCCAGGTGGAAATCGCCATTGGCATGCAGCGTCGCCGCCGCAGCCAACCGGGCGCTGAGGCGACCCCGCTCCCAGAACGGCGTGTGCTGGTATTCCAGTGACAGAACCCCCTGATCTTGAGACTGCTCGTGCTGGAAATCTGCGTATCCCGCTCCGAGGATAAGGGATTGCGCCTGCGTTGTGCCGGCAAGCCCAAAGGCCAGGATCGCGGAGAGAAGGAACTGTTTCATATCGCTGCCATTTCTTGTGACGGTGTTCGGCAGGAGAAATGTGTACCGATCGGTAACCCATCAAGTCGCCTCACGCGAGGCTTGCGCAGTCGTGAAGGGATGAAACATGCCGATGCGCGCGCGGCTTGCGCATTTGCGCCGACCCGCCTAGAAGGCCCCGTCAGATGGCATCAGGAGACGGTCATGGGTTTCAAAATGGGTATCGTGGGTCTGCCGAACGTGGGCAAGTCGACCCTGTTCAACGCATTGACCCGCACCGCGGCGGCGCAGGCGGCGAATTTCCCTTTCTGCACCATCGAGCCCAATGTGGGCGAGGTGGGCGTGCCCGATGCCCGGCTGGACAAGCTGGCCGCGATTGCCAAGTCGAAACAGATCATCCCGACCCGCATGACCTTTGTCGATATCGCCGGGCTGGTGAAGGGCGCCTCCAAGGGTGAGGGGCTAGGCAACCAGTTCCTGGCCAATATCCGAGAGGTCGACGCTATCGCCCATGTGCTGCGCTGTTTCGAGGATGGCGACGTGACCCATGTCGAGGGCCGCGTCGACCCGGTGGCCGATGCCGAGACCATCGAGACCGAACTGATGCTCGCCGATCTGGAAAGCATCGAGAAACGCCGCACTAACCTTGTGCGCAAGCTCAAGGGCAATGACAAGGAAGCGCAACAGCAAGATCGTCTGCTGGCCGCAGCGCAGGCCGCGCTGGAAGACGGCAAGCCCGCCCGCGTGGTCGAGGTCAGTGACGAGGACGCCAAGGCGTGGAAGATGCTGCAACTGTTGACCACCAAGCCGGTGCTTTATGTCTGCAACGTCGGCGAGGCAGAGGCTGCCGAGGGCAATGCCCATTCCGCCCGCGTCGCAGAAATGGCCGCCGCGCAGGGCAACAGCCACGTGATCATCTCGGCCCAGATCGAGGAAGAGATCAGCCAGCTTGAAGATGACGAAGCCGCCATGTTCCTCGAAGAGATGGGGCTGGAGGAGGCCGGGCTCGACCGTCTGATCAAGGCGGGCTATGCGCTGTTGCATCTGGAAACCTATTTCACCGTCGGCCCGAAAGAGGCACGCGCCTGGACCATCCGTCAGGGCACTGCTGCGCCGCAGGCGGCGGGCGTGATCCATGGCGATTTCGAAAAGGGCTTCATCCGCGCCGAAACCATCGCCTATGACGACTATATCGCCTGCAACGGCGAGCAGGGCGCCAAGGAAGCGGGCAAGATGCGGGCCGAGGGCAAGAGCTATGTCGTCAAGGACGGCGACGTGCTGCACTTCCTCTTCAACACCTGACCCGATGGGCCGGGCAGCCGGCGCTTGACCGAATCCCCGCCTATGTTAGCGTGCTAACGAGTTTCTCGTTTCGCGGAGGGTGCCATGTCGGGCAAGCTTGTCATCACCAATATCGGCCTTTTGCTGTCGGGCAAGATGGAAGAGCCGATCTATGACGGCGATTGCGTCATTGCCATCGACGGGCGGATCTCGGATTGGGGATACGAGGGTGATCTGGACACCGAGGGCGCCGACACGCTGATCGACGCGAATGGAGTGACGCTGGCACCGGGCCTGATCGATAGCCACGTGCATCCGGTGGTGGGGGACTATACTCCGCGCCAGCAACAGCTGCACTGGATCGACAGCACGTTGCATGGTGGCGTGACCACGCTGATCTCGGCGGGCGAGGTGCATATGCCGGGCCGCCCCAAGGATATCGTCGGCCTCAAGGCAATGGCGATTGCGGCGCAGCGCTGGTACGAGAATTTCCGCCCCTCGGGTGTCAAGGTGATGGCCGGTGCCCCAGTGATCGAACACGGCATGGTCGAGCAGGATTTCAAGGAACTGGCCGATGCCGGGGTCAAGCTGCTGGGCGAGGTCGGTCTGGGCACCGTCAAGGACGGCAAGACCGCCCGCCAGATGGTCGACTGGGCGCGCAAATACGGCATCCAGTCCACCATCCATACCGGCGGCCCCTCGATCCCCGGTTCGGGCCTGATTGACGCCGACATGGTGCTGGAGACCGGGACGGATGTGATCGGCCATATCAACGGCGGCCATTCGGCGCTGCCCGACGATCAGATCATGTGCCTGTGCGAAAACTGCACTGCCGGACTTGAAATCGTGCATAACGGCAACGAACGCGCGGCGCTCTTGACGCTGAACACCGCGCGCGAGTTGAAGCAGATGGACCGGATCATTCTGGGCACCGATGGGCCGGCGGGTTCGGGCGTGCAGCCGCTGGGCATCCTGCGCATGGTGGCGATGCTGTCGGCGCTGGGCAATGTCCCGGCCGAGATCGCCTTTTGCTTTGCCAATGGCAACACCGCCCGCCAGCGCGAGCTGGATACCGGCTTGTTGGAGCGTGGCTATGCCGCCGACTTTGTGCTGATGGACCAGGCTCAGCACGCGCCGGGCAAGACCATTCTGGAATCGGTGCAGCTGGGCAACCTTCCCGGTGTCGGCATGACCGTGATCGACGGGGTGGTGCGCAGCGAGCGCAGCCGCAACACCCCACCCGCAACCCGCTTGCCCCGGATCGTCAGCTAGGGCAGAACCTGCCCTGACGTCACCGGCAGGGAAAGGGCAGGCAGATGAGCGCACCGTTGCATGGGCTGAAAGTGGTCGAACTGGCCCGTATTCTGGCGGGGCCATGGATCGGCCAGACCCTGGCCGATCTGGGCGCCGAGGTGCTCAAGGTCGAAAGCCCCGAGGGCGACGACACCCGCAAATGGGGCCCCCCATTCATCGAGCGCGAGGGCGACCGCTCGGCCGCCTATTTCCATGGTGCCAACCGGGGCAAGACCTCGATCGCGCTGGATTTCGGGGATGCGGGAGATCGCGCCAGGCTGCTGGACCTGATCCGCGAGGCGGATGTGCTGATCGAGAATTTCAAGGTCGGCGGGCTGAAGAAATTCGGCCTCGACTATGACAGCGTCAAAGAGGTCAATCCGCGCCTGGTCTATTGCTCGGTCACCGGGTTTGGACAGGACGGCCCCTATGCTCATCGGGCGGGCTATGACTTCCTGATCCAGGGGATGAGCGGCATCATGGACCTGACCGGCGATCCGGCGGGCGAGCCGCAAAAGATCGGCGTGGCCTTTGCCGATATCTTTACCGGGCTTTACGGCGTCATCGGCATTCAGGCGGCATTGGCGGAACGTGAACGGTCCGGGATGGGTCAGCATGTGGATCTCAGCCTGCTCGACTGCATGACCGGGGTGCTGGCCAATCAGGCGATGAATTTCCTCGCCTCGGGGCAATGCCCGACGCGGCTGGGCAATGCGCATCCCAATATCGTGCCCTATCAGGTGTTTCCGGTGGCCGATGGCCATATCATCATCGCCTGCGGCAATGACCGGCAATATGGCACGCTCTGCACCATCCTTGGGGTGGCCGAGCTGATCAATGACCCACGCTTTGCCACCAATCCCGACCGGGTGGCGCACCGGGCCGAGATGACCGAGCTGTTGACGGCGGCCTGCCTGAAATGGACCAAGGCCGACCTGCTTGCGGCGCTGGAACAGGGCGGTGTGCCGGGCGGGCCGATCAATTCGGTGGCCGAGGCGCTGGCCGACCCGCAGATCGCCCATCGCGCCATGCGGATCGACCCCGAGGGCGTGCCCGGCCTGCGCACGCCGATCCGGTTTTCGCGTTCCGAAATGGTGCTGGACAAGGCCTCGCCGAAAAGGCCGGTCAGATCATGACAGCTTGGCCAGCAGTTTGAGAAAGCTGCGCTGTTCGGCGGGGGATAGCGGGGCGAGCGTGTCGGCGGTGATACGCGCGCCCGCGTCCTTCATCCGGGCCACCAGCGCCGCGCCCTGCGGCGAGAGCGAAATCAGCATCCGCCGCTTGTCGCCCGGATCGGGTTCGGCAAGCATCAACCCCTTTTGCCGCAGCCGGTCGACCACGCCCTTGATCGTGGCCACATCCATCGCGGCCAGACGGCCCAGCTGGTTTTGCGAGCACTTGCCATGTTCGGACAGCCGCACCAGCGCGGCGAACTGGGTCGCGGTCAGCCCCTCGATGGTCTGCGACTGAAAGATCGCGGCATGGCGCTGGCTGGCCAGCCGCAGCAGATAGCCCACTTGATCGTCCAGCCGATAGGGCTCTGCCCTGTGTTGCGCCGTGTCGTCCATCACCCTGTGCACCGGAATTTGCAATGACCCGCCTTACCGCAAGGGCAGGCAGGTCACAACCGTCAGACCGCCAGATACTGTGCCGAGACCTCGGGGCGGGCGTCGAGATCGGCAAAATCCCCCTCGTAGCGCATCGTGCCCTTTTCGATGATATAGGCCCGGTCGGACACCTCGCGCGCGAAATGCAGGTTTTGTTCGGACAGCAGCACCGACAGCCCCTCGCGTTTGAGTTCCGAGATGACATTGGCCATCTGCTCGACGATAAGCGGGGCGATGCCTTCGCTGGGTTCGTCCAGCAGCACCAGTGACGGGTTGCCCATCAGGGTGCGGGCGATGCTCAGCATCTGCTGCTCGCCCCCCGACAGCTGCTTGCCCAGGTTCTGGCGACGCTCGGCCAGGTTGGGAAAGAGCTGGAACAGATGGTCGGTTGACCAGTGCGGTGCGCCCTCGCGGGTCGGGCGGCGGCCCACTTCGAGGTTTTCCTCGACCGTCAACTCGCCAAAGATGCGCCGGTCTTCGGGGACATAGCCGATCCCGGCGCGGCAGATCAGATGCGACGCCCGGCCCAAGATGTTCGCGCCGTCGAGGCGGATGCCGCCGCCGGTCTGACGCACCAGCCCCATCACCGATTTCATGGTGGTGGATTTGCCCGCACCGTTGCGGCCCAACAGCGCCACCACCTCGTTACGGCCCAGTGTCAGCGATACGCCGTTCAGGATTTGCGCGCGCCCATAGCGGGCGGTGAGGCTGTCGATCTCAAGCATTGCCGCGCTCCTTCTCGAAAAGGCGGCCACCGCCCAGATAGACCTCTTGCACCAGCGGGTTGGCGCGGATCTCGGCCCCTGTGCCTTCGGCGATCAACCGGCCGCGATTGAGCACCAGAATGCGGTGGGCATGGGCAAAGACCACGTCCATGTCATGTTCGGTGAACACGACCGAGACATGCCCGCGCGCCACGATATCCGCCGTCAGCGCCATCAGCGCCACGCGTTCTGACGGGGCCATGCCTGCAGTGGGTTCGTCCATCAGCAAGAGCGCCGGCTCATGCGCCAGCGCGATCGCCAGTTCCAGCCGCTTCAGGTCGCCATAGGCCAGTTCCGAGCAGGGCCGGTCCGCTTGTTCGCGCATCGACACCAGATCGAGCAGCCCCATCGCCTCGTCCAGAAACAGCCGGGTCGCCCGCGAAAACAGGTCATAGACCCGGCGGTGATGCGAGATCAGCGCCATCTGCACATTCTCCCGCACCGTCATCGACAGGAAGGTCGCGGTAATCTGAAAGGTGCGTCCGACCCCCAAGCGCCAGATCCGGCGCGGCGGCGTGCCGATCAGCTCGCGCCCGTTCAGTTTGACCGAACCCGCGCTGGGCGGCAGATAGCCGTTGAGCATGTTGAAACAGGTGGTCTTGCCCGCACCATTGGGGCCGATCAGGGCAAGGAACTCACCCTGTCTCAACTCAAAGCTGACATTGTCGACCGCCTGTACCCCGCCAAAGGCCTTGGAAAGGCCGCGTACCTCAAGAACCGGGGTCATGCCGCATCCCTCCGCACCAGCTGGATCAGCCGCCGGACCCCGCCCGCGATCCCGTCAGGCGCCAGCAGGACCACCGTCAGGATGATGCCGCCAAAGATGAAGCGCCAATAGTCGAGCCGGCTGACCCAATCCTCGATCAACACCATCGCCATGGCGCCATAGACGGGTCCCGCCAGCGCATGAATGCCGCCCAACAGCACCATGATCAGCCCGTCGATACTGTGCCCGATGCTGAGCGCGTCGGGAAAGACAGAGCCCTTGGAAAACACGAACACGACGCCCGCCAGCCCCGCCAGCGTTCCGGCCAGCGTAAAGCCCATCCATTGATGGAACCTTGTGTCGATGCCGATCGCCTCGGCCCGGATGCGGCTGTCGCGCACCCCGCGCAGGGTATAGCCAAAGGGCGAATGCGCCACCCGTCTCAGCAGCCAGATTCCACCCAGGCAGAGGACCAGAGCCAGGTAGAAATAGACCTGGTCGGATTTCGCCCATTCGGCGGGCCAGACGCCCAGAATACCGTCATCGCCGCCGGTGAAATCCTGCCACTGAAAGGTGACGCCCCACAGGATCTGTGCCGCCGCCATGGTCAGCATGGCCAGATAGACGCCCGACAGGCGCACGCAGAACCAGCCAAAGAAGAGCGCCGCCAGTGCCGCCGCCACCGGCCCCAGCGCCATGGCGGGCAACATGCCCCAGCCCAGCATCTTGACCGCCATCGCGGCAGCATATGCTCCGACCCCGAAATAGGCCGCATGCCCGAAACTGACCATGCCGCCCACGCCCATCATGAAATGCAGCGACACCGCAAAGAGCGTTGCCACCATCACATCGACCAGCAGGATCGTGGTGAAATCGGACACCACCGCTGGGCTGAAGGCGAGCATTGCCACCAGCGCCAGCAGCACCATGGTCGATCTCTGGTCCAAGAGGCGCAGCGGCTGTTCCGGCTCTTCCGCGCCGCCATGCTCGCTGCCGGGGCGGCCGAACAGCCCATAGGGCCGTACGATCAGCACCGCTGCCATCACGACGAAGGGCAGCACGATGGAAATCTGCGGAAAGATCAGGATGGCGAATGCATTGAGGACCGAGATCAGCACGGCGGCAACAAAGGCCCCCGTGACGCTGCCCATGCCGCCGATCACGACCACCACAAAGGCCTCGCCGATGATCGACAGATCCATTTGCAGCGACACCGCCTCGCGCGGGATTTGCAATGCGCCACCCAGCCCGGCCAGGGCCGAGCCCAGCACGAAGGCCGCCGAGAACAGCCAGGCCTGATTGACGCCGAGGGCGCCCACCATCTCGCGGTCTTGGGTTGCCGCGCGCACCAGCACGCCCCAGCGGGTGCGATGGAACACCAGCCAGATCGCGGCGAGCACGGCGGGGCCGATGGCGATCAGCGCCAGATCGTATTCGGGGATCGGTTCGCCCATCAGGCGCACGGCACGGTCCAGACCGGGCGCGCGTGGCCCCAACAGGTCCTCGGCCCCCCAGATCGCCAGCGTCAGGTCCTGCACGATCAAAACCACACCAAATGTGGCGACCAGCTGGAACAGTTCCGGCGCCCGGTAGATGCGGCGCAGGATGGTCAGTTCCACCACCAGCCCGATGCCGCCCACCAGCACCGCTGCCGCCAGCACGCTGAACCAGTAACCCGGTATGCCGCCCTGTAACGTGGTCACCAGCGTATAGGCCAGATAGGCCCCCAGCATGTAGAACGAGCCATGGGCGAAGTTCACGATCCGGGTCACGCCGAAGATGATCGACAGGCCCGACGCGATCAGGAACAGCGAGGACGCGTTCGCCAGTCCCGTCAGCAATTGTGCGAGATAAAAGCCCATCAGGCCGGTCTTCCTCTGGTCAGGTCAGGGTCCCGAGGGGCGCGCGGCCCCTCGGGTTTCAGGGCGTTACTCCGCCGGGCGCAGCTTGGCGGCCTCTTCCTCCGACGGCAGATAGGCCGCGCCATCGGCATAGGTCCAGTCCACCATCTTGGGCTGGCCATCGACCAACGCGGTCTTGCCCACATAGGCGCCCATGGTCGACTGGTGGTCGGCGGCGCGGAACATGAACGGGCCGGTCGGGCTGCTGCTCACTTCCAGACCTTCCATGGCGGCCAGCATAGCGTCGGTCTCGGTCGAGCCTGCCTTGGTGATCGCGGCGGCAATCGACAGAACCGAGTTATAACCCACGATCGAGCCGGTCTTGGGCGCCTCGCCGAACTTGGCCATATAGGCCTCGGCAAAGGCCTTGTGCTCGGGCGTGTCGATGTCGGTCGAGGGATAGCCGGTCACGATCCAGCCATTCGGCGTCTCGCCCTGAAGCGGCTCCAGATACTCCGGTTCACCGGTCAGCAGCGACACCACGGGTCGGTCGTCGAACAGGTAGCGCAGCGAGCCTTCACGCACGAACTTGGCCAGATCGCCGCCAAAGGTGACGTTATAGATCGCGTCGGGCTTCGATGCCTCAAGCGCGCGCACGGTGGGGCCGGCGTCGATCTTGAAAACCGGCGGCCACTGCTCCTCGACAAACTGCACGTCGGGGCGCAGGCGCGTCAGTTCCGCCTTGAAGGCCGCGACCGCGTCCTGACCATAGGCATAGTTGGGCGCCACGGTGGCCCATTTCACCGCATCCAGCTTGGCCGCCTGTTCGGCCAGCATCGCGGCCTGCATATGGGTCGAGGGACGCAGGCGATAGGTGTATTTGTTGCCCTTGGACCAGACCAGCGCATCGGAGAGCGGTTCCGAGGCCAGAAAGAACACCTGTTTCTGGTTGGCGAAATCCGCGACCGCCAGCCCGATATTGGACAGGAAGGTGCCAAAGATCATCACCGCGCCTTCCTTGGCGATCAATTCCTCGGCGATACGGATGGCGGTGGCCGGGTCGCCAGTGTCGTCGCGGCTGACCACGACAAGGTCCTTGCCCAGCACGCCGCCGGCGGCGTTGATCTGCTCAACGGCCAGCTCCCAGCCCTTCTTGTAGGGCTCGGTAAAGGCGGGCAGGCGGGTATAGCTGTTCACCTCTCCCAGCACGATGGTATCGGCCGCGCGGGCGATCTGTGGCGTCATTGCCGCCAGCGGCAATGCGGCCAGAGCGCCCAGAACGGTACGTCTGATCAGTGTCATGTCATTTCCCTCCGGTTGATCTGTTGGTCTCAAACGGGCCGGTTGCCCCGGCCTCTGTCTGGGCGGCCCGCCCCCGTGGGCAGGCCGCGAGGCTCATCTCAGGCCGTCCTTGCCTTCGGCCGCGTCATGGGTCAGCCCGCCGACACGCGGCAACGGGCGGCCGCTGTCGGTAACGGCAACCGCCACCATGATCTCGTTCGCGCGCGGCGCATCGTTCAGCCGCACCTCGATCCCGTCGAAATGGCTGCGGACATAGGCCGCGTCCTTGTGGCCCAGCGGCACATCAAGCACCTGTCCCGGGCTGCCCATCTTCTTGGACGATGGCACCAGTGCCGCGCCTTTCTCTACCGCCTTGCGCAGGGGCGCGCCCAGTTTCGGATGCAGGATGGCGGCGGCATGTTCCAGCTCGCCATTCTCGCCCACCATCGCGGACTTGCCATAGCTTTCGGCCTGCTCGGGCCGGATCCCCAGCGCCTGAACACAGCGCTCGCCCAACAGAGCGCCAAGCTCGGCACCGGTGTCCATCAGCTCGGTCAGGTCATCAACATACCGGCCCGCAAACGGGTTCTCGATCACCGCCACGGCCACCGCCTTGCGGGTGGGCGGGGATATCTCGCGGCCCGCCTCGATCCGGGTTTCCTCAATGAATACAGCGATCTTGCGGATCTTGGTCATCTCAGCCCGTCCTCTCCCTTGATCTGCCAGGCCTCCAGCCCGCCCGCGCGGGAGTGCACGCGCTGGCCGGTGCTCATCACCAGCACCAGCGCCATCTCGTCGGCGCGGGGCGCATCGTTACAGCCAACCTCCATACTGTCGAAATGGCTGCGCACGTAAGAGGCGTTGATATGGGTGATTGGCACGTCCAGCCGGGCGCCGACACCACCCACCTTTTTCGACGAGGGGACGATGGCATTGGCGGTGCCCAAGAGCTGCCGCATCGCATAGCCCCCCGGCGCATGCCAGAGCGCGCCATGTTCCAGCTCTCCCGCCTCGCCGATCAGGGCGCCCTTGCCATAGCCCTCGATCCGGTCCGGTCCACCGAGCATGTCCAGAAGCTGTTGCGCCATGCTCAGGCCCAGAGGTTTGAGATCCTCCATGAACCCCTGGATCTCGGGCTCGTAGCGCCCGGCAAAAGGGTTCTTGAGGATACTCATGACCGAGGCGCGGCGCAGCGGGGTGGTGGCCACCGGACCACCCTCGTGCCAGATCTCTTCCAGTGCCGAGACGGTTTTTCTGAGGATCAGGTCAGGCAAGGGCAAGCCTCCTTTCAGGGGCGGTCACGGGTATGGCGCCGGCATGGCGGACCTCTCCGCGCAAGGACAGTTGGGCGGCACGGATGTGTCCGTCGGCGATCATTTCACCTGCCAGTTTCCGCCCGTTTTCAAGGGCATGCAAGACCTCGTTGCGTTCAAGGGTGCCGCAATGGGTGACAACGGGGCGCTTTCCCAGATCGCTGTCGTCCTTCACCGAGTTGGCAGGCGCGCGGCGGATTGCGGGGTGGCCGGGCAGGTCGGTCGCGTTGGCGATCAACGTCGCGGCCGCATCGGCACCGGCAGCGCTGCGGGCCAGCACCGTGACGCTCTCGGCGATGCCGAGGCTGAGGCTGCGACCGCCCAGACCCGAGGTGGCGATGCCGCCGACCCCGTCGCTGGCGCCGACCGAGAGCCGGCCCAGGTCGTGCCCGTCGTGCGTGGCCATGGCGAGGGTAAATCGGGCGTCGCCTGTCAGGTGCAGGGCGATATCGCCGCCGTTGTTCACATAGGCGCGTGTCAGCGGCGTGGAGGAGAGCATCGCGGCCAGTACCTCGTCGGCCACGGCACCGGCAACGGCGGCCATTCGGGTAAGGCGCAAAGCCATCAGCGAGCGGCAGGCGGTATCCATGCGCAGTGCTACCGGGCCAAGCGGCAGGGGCACGTCGGGGGTGAGCTCGGTTTTCAGGAGCGGCAGTTCACTGACCAGTTCCTCCAGCACCGTTTCAAACCGCGCAGTCGCGGTGGCAAACGCCGCCTCGCGCGCGCCCGGCCCGCCCTCGGCCCCCAAGATCAGGTCAATGGGGCCGTGCTGCAAATGCAGCCGCTTGCCGTCGGGCAGAAGGGCGGCGACAGCTCCGGTCATTCGTCCTCCCCTCGCGACCAACGGTAATTTTCGCGTGCGTTGGGGTCCGGCTGGGTGTCGCGCTTGCCCAGTTTGCGGTCGCGTTCCGAAACCACCTGTGCCACCGGTTTGATTTCGCTGACATGGCCGCCGAGCGTGCCGTAATCGCTGACCCTCATGGTGAATTCCATCGGCGCAACCAGCGCGGGCGTGGGCACATAACCGAACGAGTTCGAGGGCATCTCGGTCACGTCAACCATCACGGTGATGCCGCCACCGGGCCAGACATAGGCCGCCGCCCCGCCGCAGGAGACATGGGTGAGCGAGGATTTCACCGATTTGGTGAGCCGCACCGGGTTCTCGGTCACGCCCGCGCGCAAGGAGCCGCCCGCGCCGCCCATGAACAGGACCGAACAGACCGAGGGTTCGCAGTTTTCCGCGATCAGCTCCGCCGAGGCGCGTAGTTTCTCGGGGATCGGAACCGGTTGCGGCACCAGATCGGCGTCCAGCTCGTAATAGGCGAATTGCTCGCCCGTGGTCGAGACCATCATCAGCCGCAGGCCAGGCCAGGCCACGTCGGGCTTGAATTTATCAAGGATGACCAGCGGGTCCTCGACATCGGTACCGCCCCAGCCGGTGCCGGGATCGGCCACCTGGAAATAGCGGCCCGGCGTCGAGCGGCGGCCCTTGATGCGGATGCCGGTGGGCGGCACGTCGAGCATCTTGCCGGCCTGATGCTCGCTGAGCACGCCAGTGATGTGGTCGTCGACCACCACCACGTCATCGGCATGGCCCAGCCATTGTTTCGCGAACATGCCGATGGCGGCGGAACCACAGCCGACACGCATCAGCTTTTCCTCGACCCCGTTGATGATGGGGGCGCGGCCCGCCTGCACGATCAGGGTGGTTTCATGGCCTGGCTCGCCGATCACCATCTCGACCGCTTCGCAATTGCACAGGCGCAGGAGCGCGTCACAGGTGACGCGGCCCTCTTTCTTGGAGCCGCCGGTCAGGTGCTCGACACCGCCCAGCGACAGCATCTTGGAGCCATATTCGCTGGTCATCACATGGCCGATGGGTTCGCCATCGACCCGCACCACGTCGCGTTCGTGGCCGATATGGCGGTCGGTGTCGATCTTCACCTTGACGCCGCAGTAAGAGAAGATGCCCTCGGTCACCACAGTGACCATGTCGACGCCCTCGACCTCCTGGCTGACGATAAAGGGGGCGGGCTTGTAATCGGGATAAGTGGTGCCGGCGCCGACGGCGGTGACAAAGGCGCGGTTCTGCTGAACGATGTTGCCGTCCCAGTCGTCTGCTGTCTGCGCGTCCTTGAGGAAGGGCACGACGCGGGTGCTGCCGCTTTCGATCACGGTGAGCGCATCGAGCCGGACCAGTTCGCCACCATGGTTGGCATAGCGGTCGCAGGCGCCGGATTTGCCATCGGCGATGTAGCAGAGCACCGGGCAGGCGTCGCAGCGGATTTTCTCGGGGCGGATTCGGTCACTCATGTCCGGCTTCCTTCAGCGCGGCGCGCAGGCGGGCGGGGGTGACGGGGGTCTGGCGGATGGCAACGCCGGTGGCGTGGCGGATCGCGTTCAAGAGTGCGGGAGCGGTGGGGATCAGGGCGTGTTCGCCCAAGCCCTTGGCGCCATAGGGGCCGTGCTCGTCCGGGTCCTCGATGATCAGGGTTTCGATTGGCGGCACGTCGCCGATGGTTGGGATCAGGTAGTCGTGCAGATTGTCGGTGCGGCCGGGGATATATTCCTCCATCAGCGCCATGCCGAGACCCTGGGCGATGCCGCCCTCGACCTGGCCTTCGACCAGGGCGGGGTTGACGGCATGGCCCACGTCGTGGGCGGCGGTGAAGCGGAGCGGGCGGATTGTGCCCAGCCGTGTGTCGATCTCGACCACCGCCAGATGGGCGGCATAGCCGAACTGGGCGTAAGGCACGCCCTGGCCGTTCTTGTCGAGCGGCTTGGTGGGCGGGTCATAGGTCTCGGAGACGCCGAGGACATAGCCGTCGGCGTCCGTGGGCAGGTCGGAGAGGTCGATCACATGGGCGCGGCCATTGTCGGTGACATGGATCCGGCCCTGTTCGAGCGTCAATGTGGCCTCGGGCCCGGCATTGACGCGAGTCAGGATCGCGGCGCGCAGCGCCGCCCCCGCCAGCCTTGCCGCATTGCCGGTGACAAAGGTCTGGCGCGAGGCAGAGGTCTTGCCGGCGTCCGGCGTCAGGTCGGTATCGGGGCCGATCAGTTCGATCCGGTGGGTCGGGATGCCAAGCGCGGTGGCAAAGAGCTGGGTGATGACGGTATTGGCGCCCTGGCCGATATCCATCGCGCCCTGATGCAGCACGAGTGTGCCATCGGCCCGGATGCCGCATTTGATCGTCGAGGGGTTGGGCAGCGAGGTATTGCCGCAGCCATACCAGCCCGCCGCAATGCCGACGCCGCGTTTCAGGATTGTGTTCTCGGCATTGAACGCCTCGGCAGCGGCGCGCGCGCGGGTCCAGTCGGGTTTCAGGGCCTGCAAACAGGCGCGGATGCCGACGCCCTGGGTGAACACCTGGCCGCAGACGGTGGGCTGTCCGGTTGTCAGCGCGTTTTTCAGGCGGAACTCCAGCGGGTCCAGCCCCAGTTTTTCGGCCAGCTCATCGAACAGCGTTTCCTGCGCGATGGCGGCCTGCGGCACGCCAAAGCCGCGGAACGCGCCCGACGGCGGACAATGGGTGTGGATGCCCTGCGCCTCGGCCCGGTAATCGCGGATGAAATAGGGGCCCGAGCCATGCACCGGCACCCGGTTGGCCACGGTCGGTCCCCAGCTGGCATAGGCACCGGTGTTGAAGCGGCCTTGCAGGGCGAACCCCTTGAGCCGCCCGTCGGCGCTGGCGCCGATGCGCAGGTGCAGGTCAGAGGGGTGGCGCTTGGTGCTCATCTGCATCGACTGCACCCGGCTATAGGCCAGCCGTACCGGCTGCCCCGTCTTCAGCGCGGCTATCGCCAGATAGGGCTGCACCGACATGTCGAGCTTGGCGCCGAAACCGCCGCCGACGCCGGTGGGGATGATGCGGATGCGATCAGGGCCGAAGCCCAGCACCATCTGCAACCCGTCGCGGTCCAGCACCGGGGCCTGGGTGCAGGCATGCACGACGACCTTGTCACCGTCCAGATAGGCATAGCCCGCCTCGGGCTCGATATAGGCATGTTCGACAAAGGGGGTGGCATAGCGCCCCTCGACCACCACGTCGCTTGCGGCCAGCGCCGCCTCGGCATCGCCGCAGGCGACAAAGCCGGTGACCATGACATTGCCCGCGCGGTCCGGGTGCAGCAGCGGTGCGCCGGGGGCGGTGGCGTCGGTGACGTTTTCCACTGCGTCGAGCCGGGTCCAGGTGACCGGGAAGCGGGTGAGGTCGAGCGTCGCGGCCACATCGGGCGGGGCGACGATGGCGGCGACGGGTTCGCCGCGAAACCGGGTTTCGGTCTCGGCAAACATGGGCTGATCCTCGAACCCCGGCATCACGCCGAACCGGTTGCGGCCCGGTACGTCGGCGGCGGTCAGCACCGCCACCACGCCCGCGTGGGCGTTGCGCCAGCCGTCGATATCGCCCAGCGTGAAGCCCGCGCGGGGGTAGGGTGCGCCGACCAGCACGATCTCCATTGTGCCGACAGGGGCGACATCGTCGCCATAGGCTTCGGTTCCCGCCACCTTGCCCGCGCCGTCGAGCCGGGGGATGGCAGCGCCGGAATGCCCGTCGCCTTCGACAGAGGCGGGCAGCGGTGCGCCCGCCTGCATCACCGCCTGAATGATCTTGCGATAGCCGGTGCAGCGGCAAAGCACGCCGCCCAGTGCATCCTGAACCTGCGCCTCGGTCGGCTTCGGTGTTTCGCGCAACAGCGCGGTGGCGGCCACCATCATGCCGGGCGTGCAGATGCCGCATTGCGCCGCGCCATGGGCGAGGAAACTGTCGGAAAGGCGCTCTGCCACCGGGTCGGTGGCCAGCCCCTTGAGCGTGTCCACCCGGCGGCCTGCCACCTGATGCGCGGCCGTCAGGCAGGCGCAGACCGGGGCGCCGTCGACCAGCACGGTACAGGCGCCGCAATCGCCCGCGTCGCAGCCCACCTTGACCTCGCGCGCGCCGCAACGCTCGCGCAGCATCCGCGACAGGCGCTCACCCGGTTGCGGGGTGGCGCGTGCGGGCGCGCCGTTCAGGGTGAAATCTGTTGTTGTGGACAAGGGACGGTCCATCACTGTCCTCCTGCGGTACGGATGGCGCGGGTGATCTGCTCGGCCACCGCGTCCAGCCGGAATCCGGAACTGCCGCGAATATCGTCGATGGGCGAGAGCGGGGTGAGCTGGTCTTGCCCGACCGTTACGTCCTGTGGGCGCTGGCCGATCAGATCGGCCTCGAGCCTGCTCAACCGCTGCGCCACCGGTGAACAGGCGCCCACCGCAACGCAGGCATGGTCGATCCGCCCCCGTGCATCGCAGCCGACCACCACAGCCACCATGGCGATGGAAATCACCAGATACCGCCGCGCGCCCAGCTTGGTGAAGGCGCCGCGCGCATGGGCGGGCGGATTGGGCAGTAAAAGGGCACTGACCAGCTCACCCGGCTGCAGGGCGGTGCGGCGGACACCGGTCAGGAACTCTGCCAGCGGCAGCACGCGTTGACCGGAGGCCGAGGTCAACTCGACCCGCGCCTCCAGCGTCAGCAGCGGCGGTACGCCGTCGGCGGCGGGCGAGGCGTTGCACAGGTTGCCCGCAACCGTGCCCGCATTCTGGATCTGAATGCTGCCGACCTCGCGCGCGGCGGCGCGCAAGCCGTGAAAGGCGGGTGGCAGGTCGGCCCGCGCGACCTGGGTCCATGTGGTGGTGGCGCCGATGCGCCAACCCTCTGCCGCCCGGCTGATACCCTGAAGAGCCGCGATCCGCGTCAGGTCAAGGATATCCCCGCCGAACGGTGCCGCCCCTTGTGCCGGATAGACATCGGTGCCGCCGGCGACAACGCGCATGTCCTTCTCGGCAAGGCGGTCGAGCGCCTCCTTCAGTGAGGCAGGGGCGTGATAGGCCATGAGCGTTGTCTCATCCGTTCGGTGAATTTCATTTGTACGCTAACGGTATTTCCCGGTTTCGATTCGTGTCAACCGCTTGTTGGAAACCGGGCTGTCGTTTCGGGCGGTCTGCTCTATTGTGGCGCACGGAGCGGACCGGGAACAGAGATTTGATCGAACTGCGCGACCTGCAATTGCTCAGCGCTTTGGCGCGGCATCGACACTTTGCCAAGGCGGCCGAGGATTGCGGAATCTCGCAACCGGCCTTTTCGATGCGGATCCGCAATCTCGAAGAGCGGTTGGGTGTCACCATAGTGCGCCGTGCCAACCGGTTTCAGGGCCTGACCGAAGAAGGCGAGATGATCGTGCGCCGGGCCCGCCGCATCCTGGGCGATGCCAAGGCGCTGGAACAGGAGGTTGCGGCGGTCCGGGGCGAGATTTCGGGCGCGCTGATCCTGGGGGTGATCCCGACCGCGCTGGCCTTTACCGGGCGGCTGGTGCGGCGGTTGCATCAGGAGCATCCGCGGATCGTGGCGCGGATCGATTCGATGTCCTCGACCGCGATCCAGCAGGGGCTGGACGAAGGCACGATCGACGCGGGCATCACCTATGGCGACAGCATCGGCACCGACCTGCGCCATGTGCAGCCACTCTACGAGGAAACCTATGTGCTGCTGGTGCCCGCCCATCTGACCGAGGCGACCGGGCCGATTCCCTGGGCGCGGGTGGCTGAATTCCCGCTGTGCCTGCTGGAGCCGCAGATGCAGAACCGGCGCATTCTCGACCGGATATTCGCCGAACAGGGTTTGCATCCGCGTATCGTGGCCGAGACCAGCGGCTTTACCGCAGCGATGGTAATGGCGCGCGAGGGGCTGGCGGCCGCCGTTGTGCCGCGCGTTCTGGTCCGGGCACTGGGCGATCTGCGCGGCACAAAAGTGTTGCCGCTGGTCGAACCCGAAGTGTCCAAACCCATTGCGCTGGCCACGCTGGACCGTGATCCGGAACTGCCGACGGTGACGGCCCTGCGGCAGGTGGTTGCCTCATTGCGGTGATAAGGCGTCGTTATCGTGCCTTCGAAAGATGCGATTTGACGATATCTTATTCTGATGAGAGACGGGCTCTGATCGGAGGGCAACATGGCACCATTGGACAGCAAATCATCAGGCAACGGACCCGGCGTATGGAAGAGTGGGAAGGGTCGTGGGCGTCGATTGCCGAAGGGTCGTGTTTATAGTGATGAGGCGTTGGCGGATGTTCGTGCTTTGCTGGGGGATCGTCCTCGGCGGCGGGATTTGCTGATCGAGTTTCTGCATCTCATTCAGGACGCTTACGGGCATTTGTCGGCGGATCATCTTGCGGCTTTGGCGTTCGAGATGAAGCTGGGGCAGGCG
>NZ_JBXWRD010000055.1:0-26712 GCF_059612725.1 Ruegeria sp. YKSF070
GAGCGCGCTGTAGAACATCCGGCTGGTTTCGCACCTGCCCAGCTCCACCCGCTCGATGTAATCGAGCACATAGGCGTTGAAACAGATGAAGCAAACCACCGCGGCGACGGTGTTGCAGGCCAACGCGGCGATCGTGGTCAGGGGCGTTCCCTGCACCGCCAGCATCGCCCCGGCCACGAACAACAGCGCCCCACCCGAATAGGCCCAACGTCGTGGGACATAGCGGATCAGGCTGGGCACCATCAGTCCCGCGCCCAGCGAGAGGAAGCCGATCAGGAAATAGGCCATCGACACGCGTTCGGCGTCACCCAGCGCCCGGTACATGATCAGCGGAAAGACCGAGATCAGGATGCCGCGAACCACCGCCTCGAGTCCTGCGAGCAAGCCGAAATCCCGTACCGAGGGGGCGGGGGAATGGCGGACCCATTCAGGAATTCGGCGTTCATGCATAGCGGACCATCCGGAGAGTTCGTAGGGTCAGGATCGGTGGGAAAGCGGGTCGGGTCTTGGCGATTTGCGACGCATCCGTCGCCTCGAGGCAAGTTCGACAGATTATCGCGAAGGTGTCACGACGCCAAGGGGCTCTGCCCCCGGCACCCGAAGGGCGCCTCCCCCGGAGTATTTCTGGCGAAATGAATGGCGGATCAGGTCTTGCGAGCGCGACCTTCGCGCCAGGCCAGGGTCAGGGCTCCGGCGAGGATGATGGCAGCGCCGGCAAGGCTTACCGCGTCGGGCCAGACTTGAAACGCGGCCAGATCGTAGAGTGTTGCAAAAACAAGGGTGGCATAGCTGAAAGGCGCGACAAACGAGGCATCGGCCCGGGCCATTCCGTTGACGAAACAGATCTGCGCACAGGCCATCAGCAGACCGATCCCTGCCAGCGCCGCCCATTGCGCGGGCAAGGGGGGGTGCCAGACTGGCCAGACCGCGACGCTGGCGATGACCAGCCCCATCGCGTTGTTGACAAGCAGGATCTGGATCGGACGCTCGCGACCCGAAAGCTTCTTGATGAAGATGAGCTCCATGCCCATCACCGCCGCGGCACCCAGTGCCAGCAGGGCGGCGGGCTGGAAGCTGCCAGACGCTGGCCGCAGCAGTATGAGCGCGCCCAGAAGGGCAACGACCGCAGCACCCCAGCGCCAAGGCCCGACGCGTTCGCCAAGCAAGGGGATCGCCAGCAGCATGGCAAAGACCGGATTCAGAAAGGCGATCGCCGTTGCATCGGCCATCGGGATATAGGCGACGGCAGCAAACATCAGGGTCACCCCCGCCCAGCCAAAACTCGTGCGGCCCAGGTGCAGTCCCCAATGGGGGCGCCCCAACCGGGGTCGGGTCGTGGCCACGATCGACAAGATCACGGCGAAGGCAAAGAGAAACCGTCCGTGGCTGATCTGAAACGCTGGCAGGGCAGGGCCCAGCGTGCCGGTCCCCAGCGCCTTGGCCAGCAGCGTCGTGCCGGCAATGAAACCCGTGGCCGCGAAGATCAGCGCGGCGGCAAGGGCGGGATTCTGCGGTTTGGGTTCGAACATGGCCAAGCGGTGCGCTATCTCGTTGGGATTGGCAAGGTGGCGCCGTAGCGATCTTGCATCCCTCCGTCAGGCGATTAGCCCGAAGTCCTTTTTGACCGGGCAGGCATTCTTGAATTCGATATGAGTACCGCCGGATCAGACGAGGTCTCCATTTTGTTGCATTTCCCCCTTCAGAAGGGGTTTTCTTTGGGCGTTTCCTCCGTTATGGAACACGACATGATCAATCACGCTCATATCCCGTCTCTCCGACGCCGACGCGCAACCGCCTGAGCGGTCGTTTGATCCCTGCGTGCCAGTTTTGCATCGCGCACCCTGCTTTCCAGACATTGACCTGACCGCCCCGCTATGCCCTGCATCGGGGACAACCCTCAGACAAGGATGATCCAATGATTCCGTCCGTCCTGCCGACCTATAACCGCGCGCCGCTTCACTTCGTGAAGGGCGAAGGCGCCTGGCTGACCGAGGCGGATGGCCGACGCTTCCTCGACCTTGGTTCAGGGATTGCGGTGAACGCGCTGGGCCATGCCCATCCCGCGCTGGTCAAGGCGCTGACCGATCAGGCGCAGAACCTGTGGCACGTGTCGAACCTCTACCAGATCCCGCAACAGCAGGCGCTGGCCGACAAGCTGGTGGAGCACACCTTTGCCGATACGGTGTTCTTCACCAATTCGGGGACCGAGGCCTGCGAGCTGGCGGTCAAGATGGCGCGTAAGTATTTTTACGACAAGGGCCAGCCCGAGCGGGTCGAGATCATCACCTTCGACGGTTCCTTCCATGGTCGCTCCTCTGCCGGAATCGCTGCCGCGGGGTCTGAGAAGATGGTCAAGGGCTTCGGCCCGTTGCTGCCCGGTTTCGTGCATCTGACCTTTGGCGATCTGGATGGCGTGACCAACGCGATCACGGAAAAAACCGCTGCGATCATGATCGAACCGGTGCAGGGCGAGGGCGGCATTCGCCCGGTTCCCGATGCAGACCTGAAGGCGCTGCGCCAGATCTGCGACGACCACGGTCTTTTGCTGATCCTCGACGAGGTGCAATGCGGCGTGGGCCGGACGGGACGACTCTTTGCCCATGAATGGGCGGGTATTACGCCCGATATCATGATGGTGGCCAAGGGTATTGGCGGCGGCTTCCCGCTGGGCGCGGTGCTGGCCACCGAAGAGGCAGCAAGCGGCATGACCGCGGGCACCCATGGCTCCACCTATGGCGGCAACCCGCTGGGCTGTGCCGTGGGCTGCGCGGTGATGGATCATATCGCCGATCCGGCCTTTCTGGCCGAGGTCAACCGCAAGGCCGCATTGTTGCGCCAGCGGCTCGAAGGATTGGTCGCCGCCCATCCGGAAGTGTTCGAAGAGGTGCGCGGTTCCGGCCTGATGCTGGGGCTGAAATGCAAGGCGTCCAATCTCGACGTGGTCAAGGCGGGTTATGACAACCTGGTCATTACCGTACCCGCCGCCGACAACGTGATCCGCCTGCTGCCGCCGCTCACCCTGACCGAGGACGACATCGCCGAGGCCTTCACCCGCCTCGATGCCGCCGCCAGCCAGGTCGAAGCTGCCTGATCTTCATTTCGCCCAAAATACTCCGGGGGAGGCGCCGACAGGCGACGGGGGCAGCGCCCCCATCCCCCGGCCATAAGAAAGCCTAAAGACATGAACCATTTTCTCGATATCCACAAAACCGACGCCGCCGACCTGCGGTCCATGATCGACCAGGCCGGCGCCATGAAACAGGCCCGCCTCGGACGGCCCAAGGCCGCGCCTGATGACGAACAGCCGCTCAAGAACCGGATGGTTGCGCTGATTTTTGAGAAACCCTCGACCCGGACCCGCGTGTCCTTTGACGTGGGTGTACGGCAGATGGGCGGGCAGACCATGGTGCTGTCGGGTAATGACATGCAGCTTGGTCATGGCGAGACCATCGCCGACACCGCCCGCGTGCTGTCGCGCTACGTGGACATGATCATGATCCGCACCTTCGACGAGACCGTGCTGACCGAGATGGCCGAATATGCCGATGTGCCGGTGATCAACGGGCTGACCGACCGCAGCCATCCCTGCCAGATCATGGCCGATGTGCTGACATTCGAAGAGCATCGCGGCCCGATCGCGGGCAAGAAGGTGGTCTGGACCGGTGACGGCAACAATGTCTGCTCGTCTTTCCTGCATGCCGCGGGACAATTCGGTTTCGACCTGACCTTCACTGGCCCGGCCCAGTTCGACCCCGAAGAAGAGTACATGGGCTATGCTCGCCAGAAGGGCTCCAAGGTTGTGATCGAGCGTGATCCGTTCAAGGCGGTTGAAGGTGCCGATCTGGTGGTCGCCGATACCTGGGTGTCGATGCATGACGCGCAATCGGCCAAGGAGCGGCGTCACAATCTGCTGCGCCCCTATCAGGTGAATGCCGAGCTGATGCGCCATGCCAAGCCGGATGCGCTGTTCATGCATTGCCTGCCCGCCCATCGCGAGGAGGAGGCCACCTCTGAGGTGATGGACGGCCCGCATTCGGTCATCTTCGACGAGGCCGAAAACCGCCTGCATGCGCAAAAGGCGATCATGCGCTGGTGCCTGGGCGCCTGATCGGCCCTCCGGCTTCTCACTGAACTGAAATATCACCGAAAAGACAGACCGGACCCTGCCTTGGCGGGCAGGTTCCGGTATGCCCGCTTTCCGCCTTGGACACTGGGAAACCCGACCATGACATACAAGGTCTTCATCGACGGCGAGGCCGGCACGACCGGCCTGCAAATCCGCGCCCGGCTGGAGGGGCGTGACGATATCCGGCTGATCACGTTGGGCGACGCCGACCGCAAGGACACCGGCGCCCGGCTTGCCGCCTTTGATGCGGCCGATGTCGGCATCCTCTGCCTGCCCGATGCGGCGGCGGTCGAGATCGTGGCGCAGCTGACCGGCACCGGCACCCGGCTGATCGACGCCAGCACCGCGCATCGGGTGCACCCCGACTGGGCGTTCGGCTTTGCCGAGCTGGACAGCGACCTGCGCGCCCGGATCGCCGGTGGACAGTTCGTGTCGAACCCCGGCTGCTACTCGACCGGTGCCATTGCTCTCCTTCACCCGCTGGTCCAGCGCGGGCTGATCGCCGCCGATGCGGCGCTCGGCATCAACGCCATCAGCGGCTATTCCGGCGGCGGCAAGGTGATGATCGCCGAGTTCGAGAGCGGTCAGACCGATGGTCCCTTCGTCTATGCCACCGACCAGAAGCACAAGCACTTGCCCGAGATCATCGCGCATGCGGGCCTGTCCCGGCGGCCGATCTTCGTACCCTCGGTCGGCCCCTATGAACAGGGGATGATCGTGCAGGTACCGCTGCCCTTTCTCGAACCGGGGCAGGGCGTCGCAATCGAGGCGGCGCTGGCCGATCACTATGCCGCCAGCCGCTTTGTCTCGGTGGTCTCGCCCGAACACTATGGCCCCCGCATCGACCCGCGCCGCCTGAACGGCAGCAACCGGTTGGAACTGTCGGTGCATGGCAATCACGAGAGCGGTGGCGCGGTGCTGATCGCGCTGCTTGACAATCTGGGCAAGGGGGCCTCGGGCGCGGCGGTGCAGAACCTCAACATCATGCTGGGGCTGGACGAAGGGCTGGGTCTGTGAACCCGCCCGACCTGTTGCTGACAAGGCTTGAGGGCACCTATGCCATCACCCGCCGCTCCGCCGGCGCGCCGCTGCCCCGCTGGTATGCAGGCCCTGGCCTGGTCAGCGTCACCCAGGCGCCGGACGAGACCTCGATCCTTTGCCTGTCGGAGCGAGTGCCCGAGGGCGAGACCACCGCGCGCGGCTGGCAGGCGCTCCGGGTCGAGACCCTGGCCGCGCTCGATCAGCCCGGCGTGGTGCTGGCGGCGGTGGAACCGGTATCGCGGGCCGGTCTGGGGGTCTTTGTCACCTCGACCCATGACCGCGACTACCTGCTGGTGCGCGCCGGGCAGGTGGCCCGGGCCGAGGCGGCCTGGATCGCCGCCGGGCACAGCGTTTGCGAGGGTGGCATCACCCTGCGCCGCGCCGGACCGCAGGATGCCGAGGCGCTAGCCGCGCTGCACTTTCAGGTCTGGCAGGAAACCTATGCCCGCATCGCTCCGCCCGAAGTGCGGCTGGCCCTGAACAAGGCCCGCCGCACCGCCTATTGGCGCGACCGGCTGGCCAGTGAAGGTGGTGCCGTGATCGCCCTGCGTGACGGGGTGGCGGTCGGGCTTGCAGCTCGGTCGCCCAGCGGGGTGGATGGCTTCGACGGCTGCACCGAGCTTGACCATCTCTATATCGCCGCGTCGACCCGGCGTTCTGGGCTGGGCGCACGCCTGCTGGGGCTGGCGCGCGCGCAGGCGGTCCTGGCGGGTGCGCCGCGCCTGATTCTGGCGGTGGTGCGCGACAATGCCCCAGCGCTGGCGTTTTACCAAGCGCAGGGTGGTACGATCCTTGCCGAGCGGCAGGACAAGGGCCCGCTCTGGCCCTCCGACAATCTGATCCTGGGCTGGCCTTCCGTCTGAGCCGTTGCGCGATCGCCGCCACCCCCGCAATATGGCGCGGACAAGGGGAGAGAAGCGATGCGCATCGTGATTGCCGGGGCGGGCAGTATCGGCTGTTTCTGTGGCGGTCTGTTGGCCGCCGCGGGACATGAGGTCACGCTGCTTGGCCGTGCTCCTCTCCTCGACGAGATAGAACGGTGCGGGCTGACGGTTACGGATTTCTCGGGCCTGACGCTGACCCTCCCTGCGGCCCGCCTGTCCCTTGCCACCGATCCCGGCTGCCTGTCCGGGGCAGACCTGGTGATCGTTGCGGTCAAGACCCCGGCCACTGCCGACATGGCCAGCGCCATCGCCACCCATGCCCCGGTATCCGCCCCGGTCCTGTCCTGGCAGAACGGTCTGGAAAACACCCGCCTGCTGCGTGCCCGCCTGCCCGGACGCGAGATCCGCGCCGGTATGGTCCCCTTCAACGTGGTGCCGCTGGGCGAAGCCACATGGCACCGGGCGTCCTCCGGCGATATCGTGATCGCGGCGGGGCCGGGCGGGCTTGGCGCGGCGCTCTCGGTGCCCGGCCTGCCGGTGATCGAAAGCCTGCGGATCGAGGCGGTGCAATGGGGCAAGCTGGTGATCAACCTCAACAACGCGCTCAACGCGCTGTCGGGGCTGACCCTGGTCGAACAGCTCGCCGACCGCAGCTGGCGCCGCCTCATGGCCGACCAGATGGCCGAGGCGCTGCGTGTCTTGCGCACCGCCGGTATCCCGGTCGCCGCAACCACGCCGCTGCCAGCCTGGATTACGCCGCATATCCTGCGCCTGCCCAACACTCTTTTCACCCGCATCGCCGCGCGGATGCTGACGGTCGATCCCAGCGCCCGCAGCTCGATGGCCTACGATCTGGATGCCGGTCGCGCGACCGAAATCGCCAGTCTTCAGGGAGAGATCATCCGGCTGGGGCGCGCACATGGCGTTGCCACCCCGATCTGTTCCCGCGTCTCGTCCCTGATCGACGCGGCGACACGCAGTGGCACCACCGCCCCCCGGTTAAGCGTTGCACAGATCACCACACCGGACGGAGGCACCTTCTTCTTCTGTTGATAAATACCTCGGAGCGCGAGGCAGAGCCTCGCATTCCTGCCTTCAACGCCTGCACAAAGGGTCAGACAAAGCTGTTCAGGATCGCAAAGATCACGCCCGACATCAGCGCTGCCGCCGGAACCGTGATCACCCAGGCCGCCACGATGGTCATGAAGTGCGAGCGCCGCACCAGTTTGCGCCGGCGCCGCTCTTCCAGTGGCAGGCGCTTGGCCGGGGGGCGGTTGTTGCGGTTCTGACGCAACCGGCGCTCGGAATGCCATTCGCGGTAGAATCCGACGCCGAATACCCCGCCAACGGCGATATGGGTCGAGCTGACCGGCAGGCCCAGCCAGCTGGCCACGATCACCGTGATCGCCGCCGACAGCGCTACGCAATAGGCCCGCATCGGGTTCAGCTTGGTGATCTGGCTTCCCACCATGCGGATCAGCTTGGGCCCGAACAGGAACAGGCCGAACGAGATGCCAAAGGCACCGATCACCATGACCCAGAAGGGAATGGCCACCTTGGCTGCAAAACTGCCCGCCTGGCTCACATGCACGATGGCCGCCAGCGGACCCACCGCATTGGCCACGTCGTTGGCACCATGGGCAAAGCTCAACAGCGCCGCCGACAGGACCAGCGGCAGGCCGAACAGCGCCTTGATGGACTTGGTGCGGTTTTCCATGCCTTCCGACTTGCGCTTGATCCAGGGGATCGTCACCGCCCAGACCAGCAGGGCGGTTGCCAGTCCGATCATCAGGGCGGTCTGCAAATCGATCTTGACGATCTTCTTGATGCCCTTGACCGACAGATAAGTGGCGAATGTGCCCGCCATCACCGCCACCAGGATCGGCACCCAGCGGCGCGCAGCGGCAATCTTGTCGGGCTGATACTGGATGCGGTGCTTGATCAGGGCCAGAAACAGCGCCGCGATCACCCCGCCCAGAACCGGAGAGATCACCCAGCTGGCCACGATGGCGCTCATGGTCGACCAGTCCACCGCCGACAGGCCCGCGGCGGCGATGCCCGCGCCCATCACGCCACCCACGACAGAATGGGTGGTCGAGACCGGAGCCCCCACCCAGGTTGCCAGGTTGACCCACAGCGCAGACGAGATCAGCGCCGCCATCATCGCCCAGATAAAGACCTGGGTATCGGCCACCGAATTGGGGTCGATGATCCCCTTGGAGATGGTCGAGACCACATCGCCACCCGCCAACAGGGCGCCGGCGCTTTCGGCCACCGCCGCGATGGCAATCGCCGCACCCATGGACAGGGCATTGGCGCCCACCGCCGGGCCCATGTTGTTGGCCACGTCATTGGCGCCGATATTGATTGCCATATAGGCGCCGAAGGCCGCTGCAGCGACCACCACGATCCCGCCAGGTGTACCACCCAGCGCAACCATCGCGGCCAAGGCTGCCAGCACGATAAAGGCCAGCGCAATCCCGGTCCCCACCAGGGGGCGCGCGGCATAAGCGGTTGCGGTCTCGATCCGGCTGATCCGGTTCAGGTCGGCATCCAGCCGACCCCACTGGGGCTTGGTCTTGCGGTCGCTCATGATATCCTGTCCGGCTCCATGCGGGTCGCGCGCGGCTTAGACCGCGCAGCCCCCTGGCGCAACAGGTGTGTCATAAATTCGTCGTAACGCTGTTACAATTGCCGCAGCAGGTCCTGCAATTGCGGTTCCTGCACCATGTTGGCGGCCTCTGATGGCGCGACCCAGCGCAGTTGCCGGCGCCCGGCCTCGGGATAGATATCCGAGAGCTCGTCTACCAGCATCCGATAGACATAGGTTTCCACCGGTTCCACGGTGCCGTTCTTGCGGCGCTTGCCATAGCCAAAGACGCCGACCGGCTCGTCCTCGACCCGGGCGCGACGCACGCCAGCCTCTTCCCAGGCTTCCTGAAGCGCGGTTTCGGGGCCGCTGAGTCCTTCGATAGGCCAGCCCTTGGGCACGATCCAACGTCCGGTATCCAGACTGGTGATCAGCAAGACCTCGGGTCCGCCAATGGTGGGGCGCAGGCACAATGCTGCGACTTGCGTCCGTTTCGGACGCAGGAACATGGGACGGACCAACTCGGTCCAGGCGGTGTGGACTCGTGACTTCATCTGCTCACCCTCGGCGCCTGTTCTACGAGTTTTCGGCGCTTGTGGAAATCTGACCGATATTTGTGTGTTTTCCACAAAAAATCAACAAAGAACTTTGAAAACATGGAGTTTCTGTGCCCAAAGTTCGAGATTTTGGCATTTCTGGGCCATGTTTTTTGGCGCCCGCAGGATGAAACTGCTCTCGCGCGGAGCTGGTCTGGGAGATCTCCCTGAACGCGAACTCCGACCGATTGCATTCTTGATTGCATCGCTGCCGCCAATCGGCAAGCTGGCGGGCAGGGGAGAGACATGAGCGAAAACCTGACAGGCGATTACGACTATATCATCGTTGGCGGAGGCACAGCCGGATGCGTACTGGCCAACCGGCTCAGCGCCGACCCAAAGATACGGGTGCTGTTGCTCGAAGCAGGTGGTAAGGGCCATTACCACTGGGTCCATATCCCGGTAGGTTACCTCTACTGCATCGGCAATCCGCGCGTTGACTGGATGATGAAGACCGCCGCCGAACCCGGCCTCAATGGCCGCAGCTTGGTTTATCCGCGCGGCAAGGTGCTGGGCGGCTGCACCTCGATCAACGGCATGATCTACATGCGCGGGCAGGCGGCCGATTATGACGGCTGGCGGCAGATGGGCAATACCGGCTGGGGCTGGGACGACGTGCTGCCCTATTTCCGCCGCTCCGAGGATCACCACAAGGGAAAGAGCGACCTGCACGGGGCCGGGGGCGAGTGGAAGGTCACCACCCAGCGCCTGAGTTGGGAGATCCTGCGCGCCTTTCAAGAGGGCGCGCGCGAGTTCGGCTACGAACCCACCGAGGATTTCAACACCGGCACCAACGAGGGCTCGGGCTTTTTCGAGGTCAACCAGAAAAACGGTGTGCGCTGGAACACCACAAAGGCCTTCTTGCGCCCGGCAATGAACCGGCCCAACCTGCGGGTTCTGACCCGGGCCGAGACGCAGCGGCTGATCCTCGACGGCAAGCGCGTCACCGGCGTTGTCTTCCGCCACAAGGGGGCCGAACACAGGGCCACGGCGAAGGCCGAGGTGCTGCTGGCCGCTGGCGCCATCAACTCGCCCAAGCTGATGGAGCTTTCCGGGATCGGCCAGCCAGACCGCCTCTCGGCGCTCGGTATCAACCCGGTGCATGACTTGCCGGGCGTGGGCGAGAACCTGCAAGATCACCTGCAGATCCGCACCGTGTTCAAGGTCTCGAACACACCCACCCTGAACGAGACCGCCAATTCGCTGACCGGCCGCATCGGTATCGCGTTGAAATATGCACTGACCCGCTCGGGCCCGCTTAGCATGGCGCCCAGCCAGTTCGGCATGTTCACCAAATCCGACCCCGCGCTGGAAACGCCGGATCTGGAATACCACGTGCAACCGCTGTCGACCGACCGGCTAGGCGACCCGCTGCACCCGTTCCCGGCGATCACCGTCTCGGTCTGCAACCTGCGTCCCGAAAGCGTGGGCGACTGCCACATCACCAGCGCCGAAACCGGCCCGCAGCCGCATATCCGCCTCAACTACCTCAGCGCCCCGCGCGACCAGCAGGTCGCGGTCGCCGCCGTAAAACAGGCCCGCCAGATCATGACCGCGAGGGCGCTCGCCCCCTATGCGCCGCAGGAGTTCCTGCCCGGCCCGCATATCGCCAGCGACGCGGACCTGTTGCGCGAGGCAGGCAATATCGCCACCACGATCTTTCATCCCGTGGGCACCTGCAAAATGGGCCACGACCCGATGGCGGTGGTCGCCCCCGACCTGCGCGTGCACGGGCTTTCGGGCCTGCGGGTGATCGACGCCTCGATCATGCCAAGGCTCGTCAGCGGCAACACCGCCTCGCCCGTCATCATGATCGCCGAGAAAGCCGCCGACATGATCCGCGCCGGTTGACCCGGACCTGCTTCTTTCTGGTTTGCAATAATCCGGGGGTGAGGCCCGCCAGGACCGAGGGGGCAGAGCCCCCTTTTTGCAGTGCTTTTCAGCACCCCGGCCGATAGGCCTGCGCGATCATCGCCTGCTCGCGCTGCGCCACATAGGCCTCGCGAAACCGGGGCGCAAAGAACGCGGCAAAGGCGCGGACTTCGGGGCGGCGATAGGCGTCCGGGCCGATCACCAGCCACGAGGTCGTGTCAGTGTCCGGAACCGGATCGAAACACCGCACCAGCGAAGGATAATCGGCGGCAAATGAAATCGTCACCGGGCCGACACCCAGGCCCGCCTCGATACTGGCGGTGACCGATTCCGGCTCGCCGCAGCGCGCCACGATCTGTTCGGGCGAGATCCGCTCCAACAGCCAGCGGTTCAGCCGCATCGCCCCCGGCATGGGGTCGTAGATGACAAAGGTATGACCGGCGAAATCATCCGGCCCCGTCGGTACCCCATGGCGCGCGGCATAGTCGCGGGATGCGTAAAGGGCCGATTTGACGTCGGTGAGCTTTGAACAGATCAGCCGCTCGTCGGTGATCTGGGGCGTGATACGGATGGCGATGTCGGCCTCTCCCGCCGCCAGATCGAGTATGTCATAGGTCGAGATCAGTTCGAAACGGATCTCGGGGTGCTCGTCACTGAAATCTGACAGGATCTTGGTGAAAATTGGCGAGAAATTCCGGTTGGGGGCGGTAATCCGGATCGGCCGGGCGTTGGACTTGCGCGCCTTGGTCGCTGCCTCCTCCAGGTTTCTGGCCGAAGCTTCCAGCATCTCCGCCTGCGGCAGCAGGTCCCGCGCCACCAGGGTCGGGCGGAACCCGCGGGTATCGCGCTCGAACAGCGTCAGCCCCAACTGGTACTCCAGCGTCTCGATCTGGCGGGCGACGGTCGGCTGCGACACCCCCAGCACACGCGATGCGGCCAGTGTCGATCCCTCGCGGTAAACTGCCAGAAAAACGCGAATGTCCGACCAGTTCAACGACCACCTCTTCATTTCCGAAGAACCGCGCAACACCGTTGTCTATACCATGCCGCTCAGGCGCCACCTAGACTTCTTTGTGTGATGCTCAGGCAGGGGAGGCCGAGATGACAATGCAGGACAGTTTTCCAATCCTTGGTGTAATGTGGCGCGCGCTGCTTGCGCTGCCGCTGCCCCGGCGCCACATCCAGGCCACCCCCGAGGCCCGGGTCGAGGGCGACCGCGCACGCCGCGCCTTCGTGCAGGACATGTTCGAACTCTGCCCCGAGGCCTTCTCCACCGATACCGGCCTGCACGAGACGATGATCGGGCTTTCCGGCCGGTACTGACCGGGCGCCGGACTAACGGGTGCCGCCGTGCGGCTTGGCCCTCAGCGTCGGATCGGCGGCGCGCGGGTCCTCGGGCCAGGGATGCTTGGGGTATTGCGCGCGCATGTCCTTGCGCACATCGGCATAGGAGCCGTCCCAGAACCCGGGCAGGTCGCGGGTGATCTGGATCGGGCGTTGGGCGGGGGACAAGAGCGTGACCTTCAGGGGCACACCCGCGACCATCGGATGTGTCGTGACCCCGAACATCTCTTGCAGGCGGACAGCGATTTCCGGCACTTCGTGTTCGTAGTCGATCGGCACCTTGCGCCCCAGGGGGGTGACAAAGGCGCCAGGCGCGCGGGTGTCCAGTTCCTGGCTCTGGCTCCAGTCGAGGCGCGCCTTGAGCGCCGGCAGCAGGTCGAAGCGCTTCCAGTCCTCGGCGCTTCGCACCCCTGACAGCATCGGCAGCAGCCAGTCCTCGATCGTGTCGGTCAGTCCGGTCTCGGAGAAATCCGGAAGATCGGCGCCTTCGGCCCGCAGCAGTTCGACCCGCCGAGCCAGTCGCGCAGCGGCTCCGCCGAGGCGCAGACCCAGATCGCGCACTCCGTCAAGCATGGCCCGCGCGACCGCATCCTCGGGCACATCCTTCCAGACCCGGTCGCTCAGGCTAATCGCGCCCAGCCTTTCTTGTTGCCGTGCAGTCACCCGGCGTTCACGGCGGGACCATTCGCAGATGTCGATCCGAGTGATCTGGTCGGCAAATAGTTCACGCAACTCGGCCTCGCCGATCCGCGCCGCCATCCGGATGCGGGCCTCGCGCGGGTCGCCATCGGTGTCGATGGCCACCAGATAGGGGGCGCTGGCCAGCCCCTCACCGGGGTCCAATGCGGCGCCCTTACCGCCCGACAGGACGAACCGGGGGGCCTCTCCCTTGCGGCGCTGGCCGATCCGATCGGGGTAGGCGAGTGCGGCCATCGCGGCTTGGCTTCTGCCCCTTGTGGGTGCCTTTGCCTGTTTCTCCAGCCGCCGCGCCTCGGCTCTGATCCGGTCGAGCACGCCCATATTGACCTCGTAAGGACGCTCGCGCCGGAACCGGGACGGATCGCGCAGGGCCGCGATCCGAAGGTCCAGATCGGCGGGCGCCCCGCGCAGCGGATCGCGTTCGGCCATCAGCGCGGCCAACGGGGCGGCGTCACGCCCGGCAATCGCCAGCATGTGTCCCAGCCTTGGATGCAGGGGAAGCGTTGCCAATGCCCGCCCGTGATCGGTGATCCTCCCCTGCGCATCGAGTGCGCCGAGGAAACCCAGCAGCGCCCGTGCCTCGGTCAATGCTCCTTCGGGCGGTTGGGTGACGAAGCCCAGCACCTCGGGCTCGGCCCCCCAAAGCGCCAGTTCCAGTGCCAGCCCGGTCAGGTCCGCCGCTTCGATCTCGGCGGGTGGAAAGGCGGTCAATGCTCCTTCTTCGCCGCGGGTCCAGAGCCGGTAGCAGATGCCCTCAGCCACGCGGCCTGCGCGCCCCGCCCGCTGCGTCGCCTCGGCTCGCGTTACCCGATCCGTGACCAGCCGTGTCATGCCGGAGCCAGGATCGAAGCGTGCCCGGCGCGCCTGTCCCATGTCGACCACCACCCGGATATCGGGAATGGTCAGGGAGGTTTCCGCGATCGAGGTCGCGAGCACCACCTTGCGCCCTTCCGCAGCAGGGGCGAGCGCCGCGCGCTGCGCGGCAAAGGGCATGGCACCGAACAGGGGACGCAGGGCGCAACCGTCGGGCAGGCGGGAAGACAGCAGCGCCTCTGCCCGTCGGATCTCTCCCTCGCCGGGCAGGAAAACCAGAAGGCCGCCGCCTATCTCGCGGGTCTCGGCCTCGGCCCGCGCGACGAGATCAGCCAGCGCCTCGACCCGGCGGGCCCTCGGCCCCAGCGGACGGTCGAGCCAGCGGATCTCGACCGGATAGGCTCGACCCTCGGACGTGACCATCGGCGCGTCCATCAGCGCGGCCACCGGGCTGGCATCAAGTGTTGCGGACATCGCAAGAAGGATCAGGTCGTCGCGTAGCACTGCGGCCACTTCGAGACACAGCGCCAGCCCCAGATCGGCATTGAGCGAGCGTTCGTGAAACTCATCGAAGATCACCGCGCCGATTCCGGGGAGGTCGGGTTCGGACTGCAACATGCGGGTCAGGATACCCTCGGTCACAACCTCGATCCGGGTCCCCGGCGACACCTTGGCCTCGCCCCGGATACGGTAGCCCACAGTCTGCCCCACGGTTTCGCCCAGCGTTTCGGCCATGCGCTCGGCTGCGGCCCGTGCGGCAAGGCGGCGTGGTTCCAGCATCACAATCCGCCCGCGTGTCAGCCCGGCCTCGAGCATGGCCAAAGGCACCCGAGTGGTCTTGCCCGCGCCAGGTGGGGCCTGCAATACGGCCCGGCCCTGTTTTCGCAGGGCAGTGATCAGGTCGGGCAAGGCGTCGTCGATGGGCAGGCGTTTCATGCCGCCTTATCGCCAGAGCGGTGGGGGCAGGTCCAGTCCCATTCGGCGGGTCCCTGTGGCGCGCGGTGGCGACATTGAGTATTTGAGACCAGAAAGAAGCAGCAGCACCAGCGCTGGTATTCGGGCGCGCGGTACAGGGACAATCCGGCGCATGCAGTGGGTCGGCTCTGGACAAACCGGGGCCCGCTCCGCCATTCAGGGCAAAATTCGCGAGGACCGGCATGGATATCACACAGCTTGGCGACAGGATACTCTCGGGCGACCGCCGGGCGCTCGCGCGGGCGATCACGCTGGTGGAAAGCCGACGCGCCGACCACCGGGCCGAGGCAACGGTATTGCTCGATCGGCTGGCCCGTTCCGAGCGGCAGGCACTCAGGATTGGGCTGTCGGGCACGCCGGGCGTCGGCAAGTCCACCTTCATCGAAAGCTTCGGCATGATGCTGGTGGGGCAGGGGCTGCGCGTCGCGGTGCTGGCGGTCGATCCCAGTTCGGCCCGCTCCGGCGGCTCGATCCTGGGTGACAAGACCCGGATGGAGCGCCTGTCACGCGAGCCCAATGCCTTTATCCGTCCCTCGCCCAGTCAAAGCCATCTGGGCGGGGTCGCGCGCCGCACACGCGAGGCGGTCAGCCTGTGCGAAGCAGCAGGGTTTGACGTGGTGTTGATCGAGACGGTCGGTGTCGGACAATCCGAAACGGTGGTGGCCGAATTGTCGGACCTGTTCCTGTTGCTGCTGGCGCCCGCCGGTGGTGACGAGTTGCAGGGCGTCAAGCGTGGCATCATGGAAATGGCCGATCTGATTTTGGTCAACAAGGCGGATGGCGAACTGAAATCCACCGCGACCCGGACCTGCGCCGACTATGCCGGCGCGCTGCGCCTGTTGCGCAAGCGCGTGCAGGACCCGCCGGGCTTTCCCAAGGCGCTGACCGTCTCGGCGGTCGAGGAGGCGGGGCTGGATTCCGCATGGGCCGAGATGCGCGCGTTGTCTGACTGGCGGAGGGAAAACGGGCATTGGACAGCCAACCGGGCCGAACAGGCGCGCTACTGGTTCGGACAGGAGGTGCGCCATGCTCTGCTTGCCCGGCTGGAAACGCCACGTGCTCGGGCCGAGATGGACCGGCTTTCCACTGCCGCCGCTCAGGGGCAGTTGACGCCCGCCAGCGCCGCCGAGCAGATGCTGAGCTTTCTGAACGAGGAATGAGGCTTTCCTCTTGTCGTAATCAACCATGCCGACCCGCCAGGGGGGCATAAGACAAGGCAAAGAATCCCGTCCAGCCGTCTTGACCCTCGCCGCGATTCCCACTACACGCATCCAACCAGTTTTCGGGCGCGACTTCGGGTTGCGCCCCTTGTGATTAGACGGATGGTTCGCCCCCGTCTCCAGATACGAAGGAAGAGACCATGTCGCGCCGCTGCGAACTGACCGGAAAAGGCCCGATGACTGGCAACAATGTCAGCCATGCAAACAACAAGACCCGCCGTCGTTTTCTGCCCAACCTGAACGATGTGACCCTGCAGTCCGAGACCTTGGGCCGTGGTGTCAAGCTGCGTATTTCGGCGTCTGCCCTGCGCTCGGTCGATCACCGGGGCGGTCTGGACGCGTTTCTGGCCAAGGCCAAGGACGAGGACCTGTCCGACAATGCTCTGAAGGTCAAGAAAGAGATTGCCAAGGCGCAAGCCGCGGCCTGATCCTTCCGATCCCCTGATTTCGGGAACCCCGTGCGCTTCGCGTGCGGGGTTTCTCTTTTTGGGACGAAACCGGAAAACGGTACGTTTTCCGGCCCGATTTTCTTTGGAAGTCGGTCTCCTGACAGACCGGCGTCCTGCTGTCGCAGGAGGTTTTTTGCCCTTGCGGAACGGGAGCCTGGAGCAGATATCGGACAACAGAATGACAGCCCCGGTGCGGATATCCCTTGCGCTTGCGCTCTCGCTGCTTGTCGGGCTGACCGGTCAGGGGCTGGCCAATTCGCGCGGGATGAGCGCAGCGGTCGATCAGATGGAGATCTGCACCGGCACTGGGCCCGTCATCCTCTACATGGATGCCGACGGGCAGCCGACCGCCCCACCGCATTACTGTCCGGACTTTGCTCTGATGCTGCTGGGGGCGCTGTTGCCCGATGTAGGAGTTGCGCCCGCCGCGCCGCAACAGGTCTTGCCTGTGCCGGACCGGACGCAACCCAGCCTGATTACCCGTACCCTCTCTGCGGTTCCGGCGCGCGCGCCGCCGATCTTGCTCTGACCCGTTTCGATTCAGACAGATCAAGACATGCCAAGGAGAGAGACCATGTCGCTGAAATCCAAGTTGCTGGCTGCGGCCGCGACCATTACCCTTGCCACCACCGTTTGGGCCGGTGAGACCATCGTGATCGACGATGCCTATGCCCGCTCCTCGGGGGCCAATGCCAAGGCCGGTGCGGCCTTTATGATGATCCAGAACACCGGCGCCGAAGACGACCGTCTGATCGACGCCCGCTCTGATATTGCCGCCAAGGTCGAGCTGCATACCCACAAGATCGATGATCAGGGCGTAGCTAAGATGATGCATGTGCCCGAAGGTTTCACGATCCCCGCCGGTGGCATGTACCCGCTTGCACGCGGGGGCGATCATGTGATGTTCATGGGGATCAAGGCGCCGTTCGAACAAGGGGAGACGGTGCCGGTCACGCTGGTCTTTGAAAAGGCGGGAGAGATCGAAGTGGAGATTCCCGTCGACCTGGAGCGTCAGGATGGCGGTCATGGCCACATGAAGAAGAAATCGAACTAGGGCCAGGGGGCTACGCCTGTCTTCAGGCTGCGCTGCAGCCCTCATCCAAGCGTCAGGCCGGGCTTTGGCCCGGCCTGGTTGCGTCTGGCCAAACAGTTGCGCGGCCAGCGCCCGTCGCCTGCGCGCGTTGCAGCGCGAGGGCGGCGATGGCGAAATCGGCGATTGCCGGACCTCGAAACAGGAATCCGGCGCGGCGGGTCGAATCGTGCCGGTTGACGCTTGTCTTGTGTCCGTCTTCTCCGAGCAAAGCCGCCAGATCGCCGCGAACCTGCGCGGGGTCGATCATCGGCCTTGGATTGGCGGCCTCTTGCGCCAGATCGTCGATATAGAGCGGGTCGAGCGCGGTCATCCCATCGGGCCGCCAGGGCAGGCCCGTATCGGTCAGGCTGGCAAAGGCGCCGGGCTTCAGCCAGCGGGCATCCAGGAACGGTATCATCTGGTGATCAAGGGTGACCGAGGAAACCACGAGATCGGCGTCGGCGATGGCGTGGTGCGGGGTGTCTGCGATCTCGACCTCCAGCCCCCGCGCGCGGGCGGCCGCGCCCAGCCGGGCGATATTCTCGGCCCCGCGCCCGAAAACGACCGCCCTTTGCAACGGAAACAGATCGCAGAACGCAGCGAGGTGCGCGCGCGCCTGGGCGCCGGCGCCGACAAAGGCCACCACGCGTGCCGCCGGATCAGCCAGCCGCCGCGCCACCAGCGCGCTGAGGCCGGCGGTGCGCATCCGGGTGATCCAGCCCGCCTGCATCAGGGCCAGCAACTGGCCGGTTTCACTGTCCTGAACCAGCAGCACACCCTCGGTTCCGGGCAAGCCGCGTACCGGGTTGTCGGGGCTGACCATCACCGATTTCACCACGGTCAGTGAGGGGGTGTCGCCGGTCGCAAGCGTCGTCATCACATAGCGCCCGTCGCCGGGCAGCAGCGCCGATTTCGGTGCCACATGCACTGCCCCGCGAAGCTGTGCCCGGATTGCGTCCTCAAGCGCCATCTGAACCTCGGCGGTTGTTACGCCAAGTTCACCAAGGTTGCGATCGGAGAGGATCAGGAAATCGCTCATCCCCGCAGGCCCAGTATGTCCGACACCCAGTCGGGCACGACCCGACTGGCCGGGCCGAATCGCGTCTCATCGAAGTTCGAGGCGACGGCCGAAGGTTCAAGGTTCAACTCGATCGTCCGGGCGCCACTGGCCGTCGCTTCCTGCACGAAGCCTGCCGCCGGATAGACCTGCCCCGAAGTGCCGATGGCGGCAAACAGGTCAGCGCTGGCGAGGTGGTCAAAGATCGTATCCATGAAATAGGGCATTTCGCCGAACCACACCACATCGGGCCGGGCCGCCGGGCGGGTGCAGGCAGGGCAGGGGGTGGTGGTGTCCATCGTCTCGGGTGCCACCCAGCGGTGGCCGCACCCGGCGCAAAGCGCACCTGCCAGCGTGCCATGCATGTGGATCACATTGCTGGCGCCGCCGGCCTCGTGCAGCCCGTCAACGTTTTGGGTAACGATTACCACTTCGCCGGGCCAGTCGCGTTGCAGCCGGGCCAGTGCGTGATGGGCGGCATTGGGCCGGGCGGCAGCCGCCTGAACCCGACGGGCATTGTAGAATTCGTGGACCAGCACCGGATCGCGGGCAAAGCCTTCGGGCGTTGCCACATCCTCCAGCGGATATTTCGTCCAGATGCCGCCCGCGTCGCGAAAGGTTCCCAGCCCGCTTTCCGCCGAGATCCCGGCACCTGTCAGAATGACGATCTTTCTCATATCACTCCGCTCGCCTATAGGTTCTGGGGAAACAGGAGCCCCGCATGACCCACCGTATCCTCTTTGTCTGTCTAGGCAATATCTGCCGCTCGCCCGCGGCCGAAGGTGTGTTCCGCGCCCTGATGCCCGAAGCCGGGACCGACAGCGCCGGAACCGGTGGCTGGCATGTAGGTGAACCGCCCTATGGTCCGATGCGGGCGGCAGCTGCGGCGCGCGGCATCGATCTGTCGGTTCTGCGGGCGCGACAGTTCGTGGCGGGTGATTTCGATCTGTTTGATCTGATCCTGGCAATGGATGCCCAGAACCTGGCCGATATCGAGGCGCAACGCCCGACGGGCAGCGCAACGCCGGTACGGCTGTTCACCGACTATGCGCCCGAGAGTGGCGCCACCCATGTTCCCGATCCATATTATACCCGCGACTTCGATGGGGCGCTGGATCTGATCGAGATGGCGGCGCACGGATTGCGCAACCGACTGGTTGCGGGGGCGCTGCTGCCGGGTTGAGAGGCCGTTGCGGTTGGTGTCCACCTGCCTTTATTGCATGTCACCCACTCCAAGGGCGTTTAGCGGTTCGAACGTCCTGAAGCGCTTTGTGACGCAAGCCCCTGCGCACTTTTAGAAAACCGGAAACTATCCGCTTGTCTTGTGCAAACTCGACTGCGCCCTCTTGCCCGGTGGGGGCAAGACAGGGCTTGATCCCGACGTCCTGCTTCTTCGAACCGGTGCGCCCGATGTCCCGACCCGCCCTCATTCTGAAAGAGCGCCCGCAAGCGGGACAGCGGTGCGATCAGCTTTCGATCACGCGCAGTTCGCCAGCCAGCCATGGTAGCCGCGCCACTGCGGGGTCGATGATCTGGCTCTGCACCAGCCGCCGCATGGTCTCTGCCACGTCGCGCGGAACCCGGTCGGCCCAATCGGCACCCGCAAACAGCGAGATACGGCGCGAGAAGGCGGCAAAGGGCAGGGCAAAGGCTTCGACATCGTCATGAAATCGCTCTGCCCGCATAAAGCCCAGCGGCGTGGTCACCGCCCAGCCCAACCGCCGCGCTACCATCGCCATCAGCGCCAGATGCGAACCGATCTCGAAGCGCTCTTCGAAGTCAAGTTTCTGGCGGGCCAGATGCGCCTCGATCTGGCGTCCGATCAGCTGTTCACGTGCATAGCGCAACAGCGGCAGCCCCTGCAGGGATGCCAGCATGTCGCCTCCGTTGGGTACCACGCCGCGAGGCGCCACCAGGATGAAGGGATCGCGCACCAGCGGGTACTCAACGATCCCGTCATGCACCTCGCCCGAGGTCGCGGCCACCGCGATATGCAGCCGTCGCGCCTTCATCGCTTCGCTTATCTCGTGGCTGGGCGCGGTGATCAGCTTGAACCGGCACTTGGTCAGACTGTCAGCCAGCAGGGTCGCCAGCCGCGGTGTCAGGTCGTTGTCGAAATCGTCGATCAGACCCATGCTGAGCGTGCTCAGATGGGTCAGGTCCATCACTGTCAACTCGCTCTGCGCCAGACGCAACTCGCTCAGCACCGTTTCCGCCCGAGGCAAGAAGGCGCGTCCGGCGGGTGTCAGCACCATCGGCCGACGCCCATGATCGACCAGATCGGTGCCAAGCGCCTGCTCCAGATTGCGCAACTGCTGGCTGACGGCGGGTTGGCTCAACCCTGTCTGCGCCGAGGCCTGGGCCACCGATCCGCTGCGCGACAGCGCCTCGAACACTTCCAGACCGCGCAGGGTCACGCCTTTCATCAGCATTTCGATCGCTCCGATCAGTTTTGCATTTTCTTAAACTATCCTGACCTAAGGTCAAGTGAGGAAAACAGGAACACGCCATGACGATCACGGTTTTGAAATCCGCCCCCGGTCTGCCGCCCGCACCACAGGGCGATGCGGCGGACGTGGTGCAGGTGATGCTGGCGCGGCTTCGGTCCGAGGGCGAGGTCGCCGCACGCGACTATGCCGCGCGGCTCGATGGCTGGACCGGCGAGATCGTGGTGAGCCCCGATCAGGTCGCGCGCGCCAGCGAACAGGTGCCCGAGGACCTCAAGGCCCAGATCCGCTATGCCCATGACAATATCCGCCGCTTTGCCGAGGCACAGCGCGCCTCGGCGCTGGATTTCCAGACGGAGCTGCGCCCGGGCCTGATCGCCGGGCAAAAACAGATCCCGCTGTCGGCGGCGGGGGCCTATGTACCGGGCGGGCGCTATGCCCATATCGCCTCGGCGCTGATGACGATCACCACCGCGCGCGCCGCCGGAGTGCCGCAGATTACTGCCGTTTCGCCGCCGCAGCCGGGGCGCGGGGTTCATCCGGCGATCCTCTACGCTATGTCGCTAGCGGGGGCCGACCGCATCCTGGCGCTGGGCGGGGTGCAGGGGGTGGCGGCGCTGGCCTTTGGTCTGTTTGGCGCGCCGCCCGCTGATATCCTGGTCGGCCCGGGCAACCAGTTCGTGGCCGAGGCCAAGCGCCAGCTGTTCGGCCCCGTGGGCATCGACATGTTCGCCGGGCCCACCGACAGCCTGGTGATCGCCGACGCCACCGCTGATCCGTTGACCGTCGCCTGGGACCTGGTCGGGCAGGCTGAGCATGGTTACAACTCACCGGTCTGGCTCGTCACCGACGACCGGGCACTGGCCGAGGCTGTGCTGGCCCATATCCCCGGCTGCATCGCCGATCTGCCCGAGCCCAACCGTTCCAGCGCCCAGGCCGCCTGGGATGCCTTGGGCGAGGTGATCCTGTGCACCGACCGCGAGGAGATGGCCGCCACCGTCGACCGCTACGCGCCCGAGCACCTGCATGTGCAGGCGGCCGATCTCGACTGGTGGCGCGGACGCCTCATGGCCTATGGCTCGCTGTTCCTGGGGGAACTCACCACCGTGGCCTTTGGCGACAAGGCCAGCGGCCCCAACCATGTGCTGCCCACTTCGGGTGCGGCGCGCTATACCGGCGGGCTCAGCGTGCACAAGTTCCTGAAAACCGTGACCTGGCAACAGGTGGAGCCGCAGGCGCTGCCCGATCTGGCCCACGCCACCGCCACCATCTCGCGCGCCGAGGGGATGGAGGGACACGCCCGCACCGCCGATATCCGGCTGGACAAGCTGCGCCCTGCGCTCAGGCAGGTGAACGCAGGCTAAGTGGGCTTAGGGGGCGGGCTTCGACCCGCCACCGCCATCTATGGGTGTTACTGGCAGATCGCCTGCGCCAGCTCGCCAAAGGCCTTGTAGCGCTTCCACAGCGCCTCGTCGCTGCTCTTGTCCGACATCCGCACCACCTGCGCCTGATGCGGGTCGCTGAACCACTTGGCGACCTTGCGCCGCTCGCTGCGGTTCAGCGCCTTGTTCGCCGCTTCCTGGATACAGCCACAGCGCTCGATGGTGGCGGCGTCGCGGCCGCTCTGCCGGCAGGCCTGATTGATCACACCCGGCGCGGCAATGGCCTGCACCGGCACCATCGTTGCCAAAAGGGCAGCGCCCAGCGCCCCCGTCAAAATCCGTCTCACGTTCTGGCCTCTTGCTCTGCCACGGGGTCTGCCGCCCCGCCTGTCGGGCGACACTATGGCAAAAGAGTCGCCCGGGATCAATCGGCTGCGGTAAATGGAATGTGAGGGTGGCGGGAATGTGATGGGTGGATCAAAAAACACCAAGAATGCGCAGGCCCATCTGAATGATCGCGTTAATCAGCCACCAAGCGCCGTCTAGACCCTTGCCTAATTGTTCTATCAGGCGCCCCGTCTTGGCCAGGTCACTGTCAAAAGCCTCCGCCCCCCTGCGGGTCATTTTCTTCGATCCATCCAGAATCATCGCCATCCGCGACACCCGGCCAAACACCCGGGTTGCGGTATCCGCACCGGGCAGAGACGGCGCCCCGCTGGGCAGGGGCAGCAGAGCATCGTTGACCAGCGCCGGTATATCCTCGGCGAAATCCTCGGCCATCTCGCCTTCGCTGATCTCGATCAGCACCGGCGCCGCCTGTTCCAACAGCGCCTTGTCCTCGGTACCCAGCTCGGACAGCGCCTGCCGCGCCAGTTGTTCGCGATTGGCCGCAACTTCGGGGTGGTTGGCGCGGATGCCGCGCACGCCTTCCTCCACCGCCTCCAGCAGGGCGATATTGTCCTCGCTGTCGGGCAACTCACCGGTCTCGTGGATCTGCCGTCGCAGCCCCTTGGCGACCACGGTCAGGGTCAGCTCGGCCTGCTGGGGGTTGTTGCCGTATCGTGTCACCGCGCGGGTGATCTTGCGGTACTCGCTGGAGCGGTCCGACAACCCGTTGGCGCCGTGCAACGCATCCTCCAGCGCATCCGAGATATGGGTCAGCAGGGCCGACATCAGCGGCGGATTCTGCACCGGGATCGGCACCACCCGGAACCGGCCGGTATCTGGGTTCAACTCGACCGTTTCGGCCAGCGGCAGCTTTTCCGCCAGAAACGCCGCCTCGATCCGCGCGATCTCCTGCGCCACCGCCTCGGGGCCAGCCTTCCAGATGGCATTGTCGATCAGGGCGACCCGGCGCTGCAAGTCCCAGTCGAGCGGTTTGCCGTCCAACATGCCGCGATACCATTTGGCCCAGAAGGCCCAAGTGGGACTGTTTTCTGCTGCGCCTAAGAAGTCAGACGGTATCGCGTAGCGACCTATCGGGTCTGAGAGCAGGGGATAGCGGGAAAACAGCCCTGAAACTGGTAAGCGCTCTATGTCATGCAAAAGTTCGGAAAGCAGTTTGTTCATGCTGGTCTCGAGGTAAACCCTCTCGGCATGTGAGCCATACTGCTTGGGGAAGTAGAACGTCTCTATCAACTCTGGATGATCAGGCCTAACTCTGAGTTGCGCAGAGAAGCGTTTGAACTTCAGGTCCCATGCCAAGGTCCCATGTTCAGTAACTTCAAATGAGGAATGGAACCTTCGCTGCTTGTCCATATCAACAAGAGAGGCTTCAAGCAGGGGCTGAAGAGACTGAAAGAGTGCGGTTGGATTGCCCTTTGAACCCGCCTCCCTTTCTAGTTCTATCTGTCCCGGTTGCTCTTGTGCACTGACTAGTTCAGTCAACGAGTAGCTCAAGTGTCGAAGCATGAACCTAAGAAGAAGGTACCACAGTTCCTTTGAGTTCCGCCGCGAAAGCAGTTCTTCGAGCGCCTTACCGCTTCGGAAGGAGAGCGTTGTTTCAGGCGGGTTTTCGGACATCAAATCATTCGCCCCATTGACCAAACCAAGATTCCTCATCATATGCCCAATCCATGACAGACCTCGCCCATATCCGCAATTTCTCCATCGTCGCCCATATCGACCATGGCAAATCCACCCTTGCCGACCGGCTTATCCAGGAGACCGGGACGGTGCAGGATCGTGACATGAAGGAGCAGCTGCTCGACGCGATGGATATCGAGCGCGAGCGGGGCATCACCATCAAGGCCAACACCGTCCGCATCGACTATACCGCCGACAATGGCGAGACCTATGTGCTGAACCTGATCGATACGCCCGGACATGTCGACTTTGCCTATGAGGTCAGCCGGTCGATGCGCGCGGTCGAGGGCTCGCTTCTGGTGGTGGACAGCACCCAGGGGGTCGAGGCGCAGACGCTGGCCAATGTCTATCAGGCCATCGACGCCGACCACGAGATCGTGCCGATCCTCAACAAGATCGACCTGCCCGCCAGCGAATGCGACCGGGTGGCCGAGCAGATCGAGGATGTGATCGGCATCGACGCATCCGGCGCAATCCGGGTCAGCGCCAAGACCGGCGTCGGCATCCACGAAACGCTCGAGGCCATCGTGCATCACCTGCCCGCGCCCAAGGGCACCCGTGACGCGCCGCTCAAGGCGATGCTGGTGGACAGCTGGTATGACAGCTATCTGGGCGTCATCGTGCTGGTGCGCATCATGGACGGCGTGCTGAAGAAGGGCATGCGGGTCAAGTTCATGTCGAACGGCACCCTGCACCATGTGGACCGCATCGGCGTGTTCCGCCCCGCCATGCAGATGATCGACAGCCTCGGCCCCGGCGAGATCGGCTTTCTTACCGCATCCATCAAGCAGGTGCGCGACACCCGCGTCGGCGACACCATCACCAATGACCGCAACGGCACCGAGGTCGCGCTGCCGGGCTTCAAGCCCGCCCAGCCGGTGGTGTTCTGCGGCCTCTTCCCGGTGGACTCGGCCGAGTTCGAGGATCTGCGCGACGCCATCGAGAAACTGGCGCTGAACGACGCCTCCTTCTCTTACGAAATGGAAACCTCGGCCGCGCTTGGCTTTGGCTTCCGCTGTGGCTTCCTCGGGCTTTTGCATCTCGAGGTCATCCGCGACCGGCTGGAACGCGAATACGATATCGAGCTGATCACCACCGCGCCCAGCGTGGTCTATCACGTCTTCATGAAAGACGGCGAGATGCGCGAGCTGCACAACCCCGCCGACATGCCCGACCTGTCCAAGGTCGACCATATCGAGGAGCCGCGGATCAAGGCCACCATCCTGGTGCCCGACGAATACCTGGGCGATGTGCTGAAACTCTGCCAGGACCGGCGCGGCATCCAGCAGGACCTGAGCTATGCCGGCTCGCGCGCCATGGTGGTCTATGACCTGCCGCTGAACGAGGTTGTGTTCGACTTCTACGACCGGCTGAAATCGGTGACCAAGGGCTATGCCAGCTTCGACTACCAGCTGACCGGCTATCGCGAGGACAGCCTGGTGAAAATGTCGATCCTGGTGAATGACGAGCCGGTGGACGCGCTGTCGACCATGGTGCACCGCGACCGGGCCGAGGCGCGCGGGCGGGCCATGTGCGAGAAGTTGAAGGACCTGATCCCCCGCCACATGTTCAAGATCCCGATCCAGGCGGCCATCGGCGGCAAGGTCATCGCAAGAGAGACCCTCTCGGCGCTGCGCAAGGACGTGACCGCGAAGTGTTATGGCGGGGATGCGACCCGGAAACGCAAGCTGCTGGACAAGCAGAAGGCGGGCAAGAAGAAGATGCGCCAGTTCGGCAAGGTGGATATCCCGCAGGAAGCGTTTATTTCGGCGTTGAAGATGGACAGCTGAGGCTGTCCATTTTGCGGTTCAGCCCCGTAGGGTGGGCAGTCCCGCCCACTACGGTTGATGCGCGTGTATTAAGTGGATATATTAACCACTGAGAGGTCGCTGGCGGATGACGGGTCCGGCCGACGTTTGCTCTTTCGATAATTTTTTTGAGAAAGGTGCGGCTCTGTTGCACAAATCGGCTGATGGCCGGGGTTCCCCTTTCCCCGGACAGACTTATCCCACGGGCTGTGTGACAGGGATGCCGAGCGCGGTGTAGCCGTTCAGAACGGC
>NZ_JBXWRD010000056.1:0-25745 GCF_059612725.1 Ruegeria sp. YKSF070
AGCCCGATATCCAGCGCGAGGCCGATGATGCCAGCAAATCCGAGGCAATAGGCAATGGGCAGGCCGAGCAGCATGGCGACCAGCATCCCGACGGCAAGGAGGGCAAAGATTTCCATCGCTCAGATCTCCTTAAGGTCTGCAGAAACTTCCTGCGCTTCCCGCCCCAGCAGGCAACAAAGGGCAGTGACGGAGAGCATGACCGCCATCACTGCGGCCACCAGCCAGATCGGAATGAAGAGAAACGCCGTATGCTCGCCGGTTCCCAGTGCGTGTTTGGCAAACGACGCCATGCTCCACGCAAGGAATCCGAAGAAAGCCAGTCCGGCGACCGCAACCAGCGCGCTGAGGCCTCGGGCCAGTTGCGGCGGGTATTTCTGGCGCAAAAGATCGACGCTTACATGACCGCGACGCAAGGCGACGATCGGCAGGGAAAAGAAGACCCCGATCGTCATCAACGCCTGGATGATCTCGTATCCGCCAGGAATCGGTGATGCGAATATCTCGCGTCCGATCACATCGACGAATGTGACAAGGGCGATGACGCTCCAGGCGATCGTGGCGCCGAAGCTGGCGACCCGGTCAAACAGCGCAAAGACGGGCGAAGGCGTACTATCGGACATGTTTCCCCCCTGTTCGGAATGGTGGCGCGGCAGATCACCGCCGCGCCCAGAGTCATTGTCGACGGTCAGGACCCGGAGGCCGAGACTGCGGCGCGGAAGCTGTCGATGACTGCTCGTCCATCGGTGCCCGTATCGGCGATCTGATCGATCCAATCCTGCTCGTATTTCGAAAATGCCGCGTCCAGCGCCGCCTTGAGTTCGCCTTCGGCAACGGTCGTCACCACACCGCTTGCCTCGAACCCTGCGTCGGCCCCGGCGCCCAGTTCGTCCCAGACGCGTCCCAGATCGCGCGCCAGAACCTCTCCACTGATCGCATCGATCGCCGCCTGATCTGCGGGCGACAGCTTGTTCCAGCTGTCCAGGTTCATGACGATGAAGTAGCTCACGTTGTAGAGCCCGCCATCATAGACAAAGCGATTGGTGAAATAACGGTCGAACCCGAAGGCCGGAACCAGCGAACGATCCAGCATGGCACCGTCGACCACACCGTTCGAGATCATCTCGGCAGCCTTCGAGAATGGCGCCTGGACCGAGGTCATGCCCAGCGTGTCGACGACGCGGGTCGCCGCCTCACCGCCGCCGCGCACCTTGACGCCGGCGTTACCATCAATGCTCTCGAACACATGTCCAGTTGTGAACAGCTGACCGGGCCCGGAGGTGAACAGGGTGATGGTCTTGACGTCGCTCATTTCGTTGTTGGCGCCGAAGAACGCGTTGTAGGTCTGCCAGAAGGCGACGGATGTCGCCTCGGCGCTATCGCCGCCACCTGGCAGTTCGACAAAGGCATACTGCTTGAACCGGCCCGGGCTGTAGGATTGGTTTCCAAGGGCGATATCCGCCTGCCCAGTCGCGGCCACGTCGTATTGCCCCGGTAGAGTGCCGACCAGCTTGGGCAGGATGCGCACTTCTACACGGCCTTCGGTGACCTCTTCGACCTTCTGAGTCCAGGGTTCAATCACCTGGGTGAAGAGCGGGTGCGTCGGCGGCAGCGCCAGCGACATGCGCAGACGTTCCTTGGCAAAAGCTGCCCCAGGCAGAGCCAAAGCCAGCGTCATGGCAAGAGCAAGAATTCGGGATGTTCCAGTCATTTTGTTTCCTCCTCAATGTAAAGGTTTGCAGGATTGGAAAGGGCGAGGTGAGCGATTTCCGCAAACATCGCGACGCCTGTCCCGATCACGTCATCGTTGAAGTCATAGGTCGGCGCGTGCAGCGCGCGGCCTTCGGGGCCACCGCCCTGACCGAGCCAGAAATAGGCCCCCGGGCAGGCGTTGAGCATGAAGGAGAAATCCTCGCTTGCCAGGCTGGGATCGAGACCCGTCGCCTCGTTTTCGCAGCGCAACCCGAGGTTTTCGGCCGCTCTGCGGACGATTGCCGAAGCACGCGCGTCGTTGCTCGTTGTCGGGTAGACCTCGTGCAGATCTATCTCTGCAGCGGCCCCGAACCCAGTGGCTATGCCGTCGATGAGGCGCGGAATCTCGCGGTAGAAGCGTTCGGCGGCATCGGGTTGCAGGATACGCACCGCGCCCCGTATCCGCACGGTTTCAGGCAGAACCGTAACCGCATCGGTGGATTCGATTTGGGTGAGGGATATGACGATCGCGCGGCGGGCATCGACCTGCTGGGCCAGGTAGCTGTCGAGCGCCAGTTGCACATGCGCGGCGGCGCTCATCAGCGGCGTCGCCTTATGAGGCATGCCGCCATGCCCGCCCGACCCGCGCAAGGTGATGTCCAGACGGTGCGAAGAGGCCATGATCGGGCCGTCGAGGGCGCCGATGACGCCGGGCGGCAGATCCGGCCAGTTATGCAGGGCAAAAACCCGATCCATTGGAAAGCGCTCGAACAGCCCGTCTTGCACCATTCGCCGGCCACCTGCCTCACCCTCTTCCGCAGGCTGGAAGATGAGGTAGACGGTGCCTGCGAAGTCTCGGTGTTCGGCCAGATGATCGGCCAGCCCGAGAAGAATGACCGTGTGCCCGTCATGACCGCAGCCATGCATGCGGCTGGCGATTTTCGACGCATAGGGTTTGCCCGTCCTCTCGGTGAACGGCAGGGCATCCATGTCGGCGCGGAACCCGATGGCAGGCCCATCGCCCCGCGTACCCTTGATTTCCGCCACAAGGCCACTCTTGGCAATTCCGGCCTCGTAAGAAATTCCTATAGATTCCAAGCGGTTGCGGACAAACCCGGAGGTCTGCGGAAGGTCGTATCCGATTTCCGGATGCGCGTGCAGCCAGCGACGATCCTTGGTCAGAACGTCAATGTGGTCCTGAGACAGCCATGTGACTTCAAGCATCGAATCCCCTCCTCACATATAATTATCAATGATAATTATCTCAGTAAATAATTACATCTGAAATTATCCCGTGGTACAAGTATTCGAAACGCCGGAGGGAAGATGGACACCAACGCAAAGCTTGATCTGATGGAACTCAGGAACTCGGCCGGTTACCTGCTTCGCCGAGTGGACAAAATGTTGCGGGACCAGACATTAACGGAGCTGGCCAAGCTTTCGTTGTCCTCGCTCGAAGGCACCACGCTGTATCTTGTGCGCGAGAACCCGGACTGCACCTTGCGGCGGCTGGCCGAGGCTGTCGATACCGCGCCGCCTTCCATGCACCGGGTTGTCACGTCGCTTGAGGAAAAGGGGCTATTGACGCGACACCGCGACGAGAAAGACGCGCGCTTCGTCTATATTCGTTTGACAGAAGAAGGCAGAGAGCGAACGGAGAAAGCCATTTCAGCCGTCACAGCGGTCGAGCGCGCTGCAATGCAACACCTCAGCGGACCCGAAATCGTTCGGTTCAGAAAGACTTTGGAAAAGTTATTGGAGATTTCGCCCAAAGCGATGTCCGAAATGGATTGAGGATCAGAAACTAGCATGAGACCGCCCCTGGACCAATCGCCCACCGGCGACAAACACTGATAGGAAGCGGCAATTCGTGCATCTTGCAGCAACGGCCGCTCCGGGCTCTCAACCGTCATCTCACCAAATCAGTCGGATGTCCGTATTGTAGCTGACAGGTGCGATGAAACGCTGCGACGGTGCGGGATGCAATCAGCGCGCGGGACGACCCCGCTGGTTCGATGAGGTGACTTTCGACGAGCGCGCGCAAAAGATTGGCGCAGGCCTTGAACCGTCGCAGCTGCTTCTCCCTGGCTGTCCGAGACCGCCCTTGCGGCTATCGACCCAACTCCCGTCCGGACTGGGGTGAAACCCTGCCGGCCATCCGGTCCCCTTGGCCTTGCCCCCGGTCAGGTGGAGGATCTTGCAGCCAGGATTCCCTCTCGCAGAATATCGAACATCTGATGGATTTCCGCTTCGGTGATGATCAGCGGCGGTGAAAAAACGCACATATTGACGATGGGGCGCAGGATCAGCCCGCGTTTCTGGCATTCGGCATCGATCCTAGCGCCAAGCTGGTAATCGCGCTGCAACTCGCCAAGCGCGGCACCGGCCTCGGAGCATTGTACGCAGCCCATCAGCCCCATCCCGCGGGTGTCGGCGACGATGTCGATCTCTGCCAGGTCCTGCAACCGCCCCTGAAAGACAGGTGTCATACGCCGCACATGGTCAAGGATACCTTCGCGTTCGATGATCTCCATACTCTTGAGACCCGCCGCCGCGCTGACCGGGTGACCGGAATAGGTATAGCCGTTGGAAAAGGTCGCCTCCATTCCGGCCACATCGGCGATCAACCGGTCCGATACGATGGCCGCACCCATTGGCGAATATCCCGAAGTCAGACCTTTTGCGCAGGTGATGATATCCGGGTCGATGTCGAATACATCCTTCGAGGCGAACCAGTGACCCAACCGCCCGAACGCGGTGACGACTTCGTCCGAGATATACAGGACATCGTGGCGGCGGCAGACTTCGAGACAGCGCTTGTGATAGCCTTGGGGAGGGACGATGACACCACCCGAGGCAAGGATCGGTTCGGCGATGAACGCGGCCACCCTGTCGGGACCCAGCGTCTGGATGGCGGTGTCGAGATCGGCGACCTTTTCCTCCAGAAACGCTTCCATCGACTGATCTTCGCGACGATAGAGCGGGTTCACGTTGGGCAGAAAGTGGGTCAGGTCGTCCGCCTTGTCCAGCCATAGGCGGTCGCGCTCCTTTCCGCTGACGCTTGCGGCCAGATAGGTGCTGCCATGATAGGCTTTCTGGCGCGAGATGATGATCTTCTTCTCGGGACGCCCCAGCAGATTGTTCCGGAACTGGATGAAGCGGAGCGCGGTATCGACCGCAGTCGAGCCACCGGTGGTGAAAAAGACATGGTTGAGATCACCGGGCGCGCGTCTGGCAATCTCGCGGGCGAACCGGGCCGCAGTCGAATTGGTGTTGCTGAAAGGCGAGAAATAGGCCAGCTGCCGCGCCTGCTCCGCCATCGCCTCGGCCATTTCCGTGCGCCCGTATCCGATCTGTGTGCACCACATGCCACCGGGACCGTCGATCAGCCGGTCGCCCCGGTCGTTGACGACATGAATGCCGCTTGCGCCTTCGACAAGGGTCCGGTCATTGCGGCCAAGCGTTTCCATCCCTTCCCATGGATGCAGAAAGTGATCGTTGTCCCATTCCCTGGCCTTGGTGTTATCCATGGCGCACCGCCATTTCCGCGCGCGTCATGACAATCGGGAACTCGGCGCGCACCTGGGCGTCGGCGGCGCCGAAATAGTTGGGGAAATGGCTGTCCAGGATCCGTGTGGCCTTTTCCCGCGCCCGCTCCAGCAGGTCGGTCTTGCCCTCGTTTTCCCATGTGTCGGTGCGTTCGCGGTCCATCAGCTGAGGGTAGACGAACTCGCTGTTCATATAGGACAACGTGTGCGGATTGCCGAGGAAGTGGCCGGGGTCTATGGCACATTTGTGGATCACGTCCACCGCCATGGTCTCGTCCGACACCTCGATCCCGCGCAGGGTGCGCAGGATCATGCCGCCAGCCTCGTCGTCGATGACCATGCTTTCGAAACTGCATCCCATCAGGCTTCCGATCATGCCGCCGAACTCGCACAGCCGGTTGGCCCCGGCATGGGCGGCCAGTGAAAAGGTCAGCGCCTTCTCCAGCCCGTATTGCGCATCGGGCACCTTGGCATCGGTCATCCCCGCGCCAACGGATGTGGGCAGGCCATAGAAATTGCCCATCTGTACCGCGGCGGCCCCGATCAGCGCCTGCTCGCCGCTGCCCCCGGTGAACGAGCCGCTGCGCAGATCGGTGATGAAGGGCCATGCGGCAAAGCAGACCGGACAGCCGGGGGTGATCAGGTTGACGATCGCCACGCAAGCGAGGGTTTCGGCCACGGTCTGCACCAGCGTCCCGGCCAGCGTGGCAGGGGCGGTGGCCCCCGCCTGCGGCGGCACCGCCAGATCGACGGTCAGGCCCAGTTTGGCGGTGTCGATCAGAAGCTCCATGTTCTCGCGCCCGATCCGCAACGGCGAAACCATCGGGCAGCCTCCAAAGATCACGCTGGGCTTTTTCATGAAACTGCCTTCGCCGCCGGAGGCAAGGTCAAACATGCGGATCGCGTGCGGGATGTGGCTGCGGTCGCGAAAGGTCAGGCAGGCGGGTTTCTGGCTGCCCGCCAGCATCGCGTAGACGGTGTTCATGTCATGCGCGAAATCGTCGGTCACATCGGTGGCCAGAACCGTATCGCCCAGCATGTGGATGTTTTCCAGTTGATCCACCAGCCGGGTGAAATCGTAGACGTCGCGCAGGGTCGAGGGGCGATAGGACCTCGTTTCGTAGTCGAAGGTGGTGACCGCCGTGCCCGAGTTGGCGAAATAGACGCTTTCGGCGGTGCAGTGCATGTCATCCTTACCCTCACGCTCGCCACGGGCGAAAACATAGAACTCCTTTGCGGCGACAGAGAGCAGGTCCTCCATCAGCGCGCGGGGAAAGCACAGGCGGCCATGCTCGTTCAGCACCGCGCCCTTGGGCAGGACAAGATCCAGTAATTCGGGAAAGTGATCGGACACGCCGGTGCGTTCCAGCACGGTCAGTGCGGCAGCGTGGATGTTTTCCATGTCGCGCTGGCTGAGCGGTTTGTACCGTCCGCCCTGCATCCCGCCATGTACCGCCTCGTTACCGGTGGTCGCCTGCTGCACCGCGATCCGCGCGGCACGTCCGCCGCCACCCCGCCGACGGGGTTTTGTGGGTGTCTCAACCATTTGCTGCCTTCCTGAATTCGGGGTCCGACCCGATCATACGTAGATAGAAGTTGTAGAAATCGCCCACCCAGCCTTCCATTTCGCTCAACGGGCCGGGCTGGAAATAGGCCGAGTTCACGCCGGCCTGATTGTGCCGGATGATACGCTCGTCATCCTGAGAGGTGACATGCCAGAGCCAGGTGAGCGCTTCGCGGTCATAGTCGCGCCCCTCTTCAGCGTCGGCATGGACCATCCAGACCACCTCGATGTCGGTCTGCTGTACGTCGCGGGGCAGGAACCGGTAGCCAACCAGGTGATCGGAATAGACCAGGAACCAGTTGAGTGGCCCGATCCCCATATCGGTGGCACCGCCGTCATAGCCTTTGAGGTCACCCAGAAGCGGTGCGAGGGGCGCGCCATCGCGACTGCCGGTATCGTAGCCGGGATAGAGCGGATAGCGGCGCAGATAGGCGCCGGTGAACGGCGTCGGAGCGGCCGCCCCGGTCAGGTCCAGCATCTCGGAGGACAGCCCCGCCGCCGCCGCGCGCGCAGCCAGCGGACCCACGAGTTCGGCCATTTCCTTGGGCGATTTCAGGCTGTGCGAGCGAGAATACTCCTGATGTGCCGGGCCGCAATGATAGCACTCCAGATAGTTCTCGACCGCCAGCTTCCAGTTGGCGGGCACCGGATAGCTGGCCTTGTGCGCCACCTTCAGACGGTCCAGCCCATAGGGCGTGGTGAGTGGGGCCAGTTGTGCCAGCGCCGGCTCCAGAGCCGGTGTGTCCGCGTCGCAGCAGACAAAGATCAGTCCCTGGAACAGCGTCACCCGGACCGGGAACAGCCCCCAGCGCGAGGGGTCGAAATCCGGCCCCATGGCCCGGCCCGCGCGCAACTCGCCTGTCAACTCAAAGGTCCAGGCATGATAGGGGCAGGCAAAGACGCGCGCCGTTCCCTCAGCCTCTGTACAGATGCGCGAGCCGCGATGCCGGCAGATATTCAGATGTGCGCGCACCCCGCCGTCGCGGTCGCGCACGATTATGATCGATTCCGACCCGTAATCGAGCAGGACATAGTCCCCTGCCTCGGGGATCTGGCTTTCGTGCCCGGCCCAGAGCCAGTTCCGGTTCCAGACTCGAGCGATATCGTGATCATGGATCGCCTGGGAGGTGTAAAACCCGCGCGGCATCGCCAGCCCGGGGCGGTATTCGGAAATCAAAGCGTCCAGTTCGGGGGGGCGTCCGGTCATGTCACAGCTCCTCTCGCAGGTCGATGATTTCACGGCGGAACCAATCCTTGTCGGCATCCTGTTGCGGGCGTTCGAAATCACGGGCGGCGCGATGGCCGGAGAACACCGCGTCGACGATCAGGCCCGGCTGCGCGGCATCCCCGAACAGTTCGAGCGTGGTCAGGTTCAGAGGCTTCAGGCTGGCGTGCAGGGTGGTCTCGCGGATGCGCTCGGTCACCAGCACCGCAGACTCGCAGACCACCGGTAGCTGTCGCCCGGTAAAGGCGCAGGCCAGGCTGGCATTGCCCGCGCCAAGTGCCGCAAGCGTCTGGTTGCAGCGGATGTCCACGCCCAGGTCGATCAGCCGGGCCTGAATGCGATGCTGTTCCAGAGTGTTCACGGTGAAGCTGGAAACCAGGCTCTCGGGCGTGGCAAAGATCACCTCCAGACCGGCCAAGGCCAGCTTCTCGGCAATCACGCCCGCCAGATAGACATTGTCGTCATCATAGACCAGGACCGGGCCCACAGGGGGCATCTGGCCCGACAGGATGTCGTCGGGTGTCAGGATGGTTGCGCCCGCTGCGATATCTGGCGCGTGGCGTTGGGTGTTGCGGCCGATGCCGTCGCGGCGCCAATGGGAGCCGGTCGCCACAAACACGTTGCCGATGCCCAGTTCGGCGACCTGCGCCGCATCCAGTGCGCTGTTGGTGAACATGCGCACATTGGCGCGCCGGGTCAGGTCGTTCAAGCGGTAGTCCATCACCCGGCCCCAGGCCGAAAGCCCCGGCAGGCGGCTTTCGCGGGCCACGCGCCCGCCGAATTCGGACGATGCCTCGGCCAGTGTCACCTCATACCCGCGCCGGGCCATCTGCATGGCGCATTCCAGCCCGGCCGGGCCGCCGCCGATCACCAGAACCTCGTCCTGCTTGCCCTTCGAGGTGATGATTTCGGGATGCCAGCCGCGCCGCCATTCCTCGCCCATGGTCGGGTTCTGGGTGCAGCGGATCGGGATGCCAAGATTGTCCGAGGCGACACAGACATTGCAACCGATGCATTCGCGGATCTCGTCGATGCGGCCCTCGCGGATCTTGGTCGGCAGGAACGGGTCGGCGATCGAGGGCCGCGCCGCGCCGATCAGGTCCACGATCCCTTTTCTGACCATCGACACCATCAGGTCGGGCGAGGTCAACCGGCCCACCCCCACGACGGGCTTGCCCGTCACCTGCTTGACGAAGGTGAGTACGTCGTTCTGGTACCCGTCCTGCGGCTGAAACCGGGTGGTGATACTGTCATTGTCCCAGCCCGAGACATTGACGTCCCACAGGTCGGGCAGATCGGCGAGCAACTCGACCACGGCGCGGCCCTCTTCGGCGGCTTGCATGCCGTCAGGTCCCTGCATCTCGTCAATGGCAAAGCGGAAGGCCACCGCACAGGTGTCGCCCACGACCTCGCGCGTGTCCTCCAGCAACTCGCGGGCAAGCCGCACACGGTTTTCCAGCGACCCGCCATATTCGTCGCTGCGGGTGTTCATGTGCGGCAGCATGAAATGCTGGGCGATCGACATGGAATGCCCGGCATAGACATAGACGATATCGGCACCGGCCTGTTTGGCGCGCAGCGCCGCGTCCCGGTGCCAGCGGCGCAACTCGCGGATATCGGTCTTGTCCATGGCGCGGGCGTGTTTCGGCATCGCCAGATCGGCGCTCATCTCGGAGGGGGCCAGGATCGGCGCGCGGCTCAGGTGGTTGACTGCGTGGTTGCCGTTATGCACCAGCTGGATCGCAGCAAGCGCCCCGTGTTCATGCACCGCATCCGTCATCAGGCGAAGAGCAGGGATGTCGCGTTCATCCCAAAGACGCCCCTCGGGAAAGGGAGACAGGTCCGAGGTGGGATGTATCTCGGTCTCCTGATTGGAGACCACCGCCCAGCCGCCCGCGGCCTTCATCCCGCGCACCCCGGCATCGGCGCGCGGGCGCAGATGACCCAGGCCTGTGCAGTGGGGTACCTGGAAAAACCGGTTGCGGGCCGTCACCGGCCCAATCCTGACCGGTTCGAACAGCAATGCGTATGGGTTCGCGTCGGACATGTGGCGCGTCTTTCTGTCGGTTGGGGGGCCGGAGACGCCCATGCGTCCCCGGCAGAGTGAGTGAGTTAGAACCCGGCCTTGATCCGCTCGAACTCGGCCAGCATCTTGGCTTCGAGCTCCGGCGTGACCGCGTCAAAGAACAGGCTGCCTTCGAAGAAGCTCTTGGGGTCTGAGAAGCCGTAGGCTTCGATATTGGCTTGATCGGCCATCTCGAACGCCTTGGTGTTGGAATGCGGATACCCCCAGTTTTCGATGATGTACTGACCGCTGGCGGGATCGGTGAGCGCGTTGAGCAGGTCATAGACCTGTTCGTCCGGCGTGGTCGAGGATTTCAGATGCACATAGCCACAGACCCAGGTGGCGATACCTTTGTCGACGTCCCGCATCATCGCGGCGGGCACTTCGTTCCAGATCAGGTTCAGTTCGGACTGGTTCCAGGCCCAGCCCATTTCGATCTCACCGCTGGTCATTGCCTGATCCAGCTGGCCCGCATCGGACCAGTAGAACCGCATGTTCGGATGGATCGCACGCAGGAAATCCGACGCTTCCTTGAACTGTTCGTCGCTTAGATTGGTGTAATCGGCGCTGTTGCCGGTGGCCAGAGAGGCCAGCGCATAGGCCGACGAGGCCGCATCGGGAATGGAGATCTTGCCAGCATAGGCGGGATCGGCCAACAGTTGCAGCGAGATCGCGTCAGCAGCGATCTTGTCGGTGCGATAGATCAGGCCGGTGTTGCCCCATTCGAAGGGCAGCATGTAGAGCTTGCCATCCAGAACGATGCCGTCGACCTCCTTGATCTCGGGCAGCATATCGGCCCAGTTGGTGAGCTTGCTTTCATCCAGCGGCTTGATCAGGTCGGCCGCCACCCATTTGCGCACCGCGTCCGAGCAGGGATGGGCGAGATCGGCGGTAAAGCCCGACATCAGCTTGGTAAAGGCCTCTTCCTGACTGCCGAAATAGGAATAGCTGGGCGCCTCGTCCCCGTATTTCGCCATGTAGCTGGCAAAGAAGCCGGGGTCCTCGTATCCAGACCAGTCGAAGACCGTTAGATCGGCCCCTCCGGCTCCGGCGCTTGCCGTGCTGATCGCCATCGCGCTTGCGAAGGCCGCAAATCCCTGAAGTTTCATTCTATCCTCCCTTTGACATTATTCGGTGGCCTTGCCGAGATCGATCACGCTGGCGGGCAGTAGCCCCAGCCAGACGGTATCGCCTCTGTTGAAATCGACCGTGTGGAAATAGTTGGGGACCGAAACCGCGATCGGCGTTTCGACGCCTGCAACCTGAACGTGGTAGTGGATGTTCTCGCCGTAAAAGGCGACATTGCTGACCGTGCCCTGCACCGCGGTGGCATAATCGGTGGGCCTCTCGGACTTGATCTCGAGTTGTTCGGGACGGATGCCGATGCTCATCCGTCTGGCGTGGCTCGGCACGTTCGGGTTTCGGTCGATTTGCATCCGGCCAAACGCGACCGTGTCGATCGAAAGGGTATCGCCGGTCTCGTCAAGCAGGTCGGCGGCGATGATATTCATCTCGCCGATGAAACTGGCGACCTGCCGGTCACAGGGGCGCGCATAGAGCGTCGCCGGCGTGTCGACCTGCTTGAGCCGCCCGTTGAACATGACACCGATCCGGTCGGACATGGTCATCGCCTCGTACTGGTCATGGGTGACCATGACAAAGGTGATACCCAGCGACTGTTGCAGGTTGCGCATCTCGAACTGCATCTGTTCTCGCAGCTTCTTGTCCAGTGCCGACAGGGGTTCGTCCAGCAACAGCACCTTGGGCCGCATGATCAGGGCACGTGCCAGCGCCACCCGCTGCCGCTGCCCGCCCGAAAGCTCGTGGGCGCCGCGGTTCTGAAGACCGCCCAACTGCACCATTTCCAGCGCCTCGGTCACGCGCTGGTCGATCTCGGCGCGGGGCACGCGGCCGCGAAGGCCATAGGCGACGTTGTTGCCGACATTGAGATGCGGAAAGATCGCATAGCTTTGAAAGACCATGTTGGTCGGCCGGTTGTTCGCCGGTACCCCTGCCATGTTCTGGCCGTCGATCGTCACGCTGCCCGCAGTCGGGTCTTGAAACCCCGCAATCATCCGCAAGACCGTGGTCTTGCCGCATCCCGACGGACCGAGCAGCGAGAAGAATTCGCCCTGCCTGAGGTCCAGATTGATGCTTTCGGCGGCCACGAAGCTGCCATAGCGCTTTTCCACATCCCTGAGTTCTATGATGTTTCTCTGTGTCATCTGACCTCGCGGGCGGAAGAGCGTCGGCGGAAATACTCGGCCAGCACCAGCAGCAGGACCGAGGTGAGCAAGAGGATAGAGCCCAGCGCCAGCACATTGGGAAGCTTGGCGGGAAAGCGGATCTGGCTCCAGATATAGACCGGCAGGGTGGGCTGGTTGCCGGAGAGAAAGAAGGCGAGCACGAATTCATCGAAGCTGACCGTGAAGGTGACCAGCATGCTGGCCACGATTCCGGGGGCGACGACTGGCAATGTCACCCGCCGGAAGGTTTCGAAAACGCCGACACCCAAGTCATACGAGGCTTCTTCCAGCGAGGCATCGAAATCGTCAAAGGCGGATTTCAGGATCGAGACCGCAAAGGGCAGTGCCAGGAACGTATGGCCCAGCGTCACGGTGAACAGCGAGGGTTTGAGGCCGAGAAACAGAAACAGCACCAGCATCGACGAGGCCACGATGATCCCCGGAATGACCAAAGGCAGCATCACGAGGCCCTCGGCGGCGTGCTGGCCCCGGAACCGGTATCTCACAAAGGCGCGTGCGGCGAACAGACCCATCGCCGTGGACAGCAGGGCAACGACAAATCCGACCCCCAGCGAATTCCACAGTGCCTGGATCAGCGTGTCCTGTTCGCCCAACTGCCGATACCAGTCCAGCGTCCAGCCCTTGATCGGAAAGGCGACGATGGTGCCGCTGTTGAACGAGAACAGCGGCAGGAACAGGACGGGCAGATAGAGAAAGCCCAGATACAAAAAGGCATATGCGGTCAGGGTCGAAGGGCGTCTCATCTGATCCGCCTCCCCAGTGATGTGCTGGCGATGACAAAGACGATGGCGACAAAGCCCACCGACAGCATCGCAATCAGCGACAGCGTGGCACCCAGCGGCCAGTTGTTGGCCGCGCCGAACTGCACCTGAATGAGGTTGGCGATCATCTTGCCATCCGATCCGCCCACCAGGGCGGGGGTGACATAGTCGCCCACGGTCGGGATGAAGATGATCAGGCAGGCCGCAATGATACCCGGCAGGGTCAGGGGCAGCGTCACCCTAAAGAAGCGTTGCGCCGGGCTGTTGCCCAGATCGGTGGCGGCCTCCAGCAGGCTGGGGTCGATCTTTTGCAGGCTGACATAGATCGGCAGGATCGCAAAAGGTGCCCAGGCATGCGCCAACGTCAGCACCACCGCAAATTCATTATAGAGCAGGAAGCCCAGCGGTTCGTCGATCAGTCCAAGGCCCAGCAGCGCCGAGTTCATCACCCCGTTGAAACCCAGGATCAGTTTCCACGCAAAGACGCGGAGAAGGTAGCTGGACCAGAACGGAATGGTGATGAGCAAAAGCCAGATGGTCTTCTTGCGCGCCTTCATCGCGATGAAATAGGCGATGGGATAGGCCAGTGCCACGGTCACCACCGTGACCGCCCCTGCGATCCAGATCGAACGCAGCATCAGGTGGCGCACAAGCGGATCGGCCAGCGCGTCGCGATAGTTCTGGAGCGTCGGGGTCCGGTCGAGCGTCACATAGGTCTGGGTCCAGAACGAATAGGCGATCAGAATCACCAGCGGCGCGGCCACCAGAAAGCCCACGTAAAGCGTGGCTGGCGCGCTCAGGGCGTATCCCCGGGACGTTTCGCTGCGAAAGATCACCCTGTCTCCCTTGCCGAGTTTTTCGAGCCACAAATGGACGATCGTCCATTAAATGTTGCTCCAGAATGACCTTTCGTGTCAATATTCCTGTGAGATGATCCAGACAGCAGGCCGCAGTCGCATGAATTCATTCGAAAAAGCAACCGGCTCAAGGGCAAGGAAACGTGGTGCCAAGCGCGATCCCGAAGCCAACAAGCGGCTTCTCATTGAGGCGACTCTGGACACGATTGCCGATATCGGCATCACCGACACCTCGGTCAGCCGCATATGTGAACGCTCGGGATTGTCGCGGGGGATGATCCACTTGCATTTCGGCGGCAAGGACAATCTGCTCACGGCGGCGGCCCAGCAATTCAGTGTCGAATACTATGCCGCGCTGGACCGGATGACCGATCTCGGGCCCGAGGCATCGCCCGAAGACCGGGTCATGGCCGTGGTTGCCGCCGACCTGTCCGAGACGCTGCTCAACCCGCGAAGCACCAAGATCTGGCATGCCTTTCGCGGCATTGCCAGCTCTCATCCCGGAATCGCGCTCTACAGCAGCACCCAGGACAAGAAGCTGGTCGACACGTTGCGGCAGGCATTTGGTGAGCTCTCCGAACGCGCGGGGCAGGATGCCGCTCTGGCAGATGATGCCACCAGCGGCACGCTCGCCTTGCTCGAAGGGATGTGGGTGAACTATCTGACAGACATGCAGGGATTCTCGCGCGCTGGTGCGGCGGCGCTGGTGCGGCGGTTCCTGGCCGGTCTCTATCCGGGATGTTTCGACAGGGGGCGGGGACAAGCGGGCTGACGGCACCCGGTCACGCGCGCGGTCAAATTTCGCGATTTCGCCTTATTCTCGGACCTCGTCCGGCGCGACGCCCCAGAGGCTGGCCTTGGGCGCCCAGCCGCGATATCCGCCGGCAGATATACGGCACCAGTCGTCCGTACAGGTTCCCAGCCGCGCCACCACGCCCATCTCGAAATGCGCGGCGACCTGCGAGGCTGGATCGGGACGGGCATAGAGCGGCATCATGTCCTTTTCCACCAGCACCGTACGCACGCCCGAAAGCAGCGCGTAGTGCACCCAGCCACCGGCGCCGTCACGGTCCTGCACCTTGCGCCAGTGACCGTGTTCCGCGGTGATCTGCAACGGCATGTCGCGGCGCTTGAAGACCCAGTCGATCCGATGGGTCAGCGACGGGCCCCGCCGCACGTTGCCTTCGTTCGCCTTCATCGAGACATAGCGGGGAATCGGAAGGTTGGTCACCGCGCCACGCTTGGCCTCTTCGGCCGTTGCTGTGCCCGGAGCCAAAGTTACGAATATCGAAAGGGCCGCCACCGCGAGGGGGCGCATGAAACTGTTGAAACCTGTCACTGTCTGCCTGCCGGATTGTCTGCCTGCTCAATCGGAAAAAGCCTGCGTCATTTGCGCATGGGGTTCTTGTGCCCCGCTCTCTCCTGCGCCACGATGCCATGGCGCGCACCGAATTGCAAAGCCGTGGGAGAGCTCAAGTGCCAAGAGAACGTCTGAGTGTTGTCGTAACGCGACGGTTGCCCGAGGTGGTGGAAACCCGCCTGAGCGAACTGTTCAATGTCCGCCTGAGGGATGACGACACGCCAATGTCGCGGGACGAGCTGGCCGCGGCCCTGCGCGAGGCCGATGTGCTGGTGCCGACGCTGAACGACCGCATCGACGCGGGCCTGCTGGCACAGGCGGGCGAGCGGATGCGGCTGATCGCCAATTACGGGGCTGGGGTCGATCACATTGACGTGGCCACGGCACGTCAGCGCGGCATTCTGGTTTCGAACACGCCGGGTGTGCTGACTGACGACACCGCCGACATGACCATGGCGCTGATTCTCGCCGTCACCCGCCGGATCCCCGAAGGGCTGGCGGTTATGCAAAAGAACGAATGGACCGGCTGGGCGCCCACCGCGCTCTTGGGCGGGCGCGTCGGTGGACGGCGGCTTGGCATTCTTGGCATGGGCCGCATCGGTCAGGCGGTGGCCCGTCGCGCCAGCGCCTTTGGCATGCAGATCCACTATCACAACCGCCGCCGGCTGCGCCCCGAGGTCGAGGATGCGCTGGAAGCGACCTGGTGGGACAGTCTGGATCAGATGATCGCGCGGATGGATGTGATCTCGGTCAACTGCCCTTCGACGCCCTCGACCTTTCACCTGATGAACGCGCGACGTCTGAAGCTGATGAAACCCTCGGGCGTCATCGTCAACACCTCGCGCGGTGAGGTCATCGACGAGAATGCGCTGACCCGGATGATTCGCGCGGGCGAGATCGCCGGGGCGGGGCTGGATGTGTATGAACACGGCACCCAGGTGAACCCGCGTCTGCGCGAATTGCCCAATGTCGTGCTGCTGCCGCATATGGGGTCGGCCACGCTGGAGGGCCGGATCGAGATGGGCGAGAAGGTGATCATCAATATCAAGACCTTCGCCGACGGTCACCGGCCGCCCGATCAGGTGGTGCCGGCGATGCTCTGAACCACCAAGGTGGATAGAGTCGAACAGCCTTAGATTGTATCGTCCCCGCATCGCTGTCAGGATGAACGCGGTAACGCGACAGCAGGGAGAGTGACGATGCGAACGGGTATGATAGCGGGCCTCTGGCTTTCGGCGCTGGCGGCAGGGGCCGCACTGGCGCAGCAAGAGGCCGACACGGTGGCCCCCGAAGGCGCGGCAACAGGTCAGGTCAGGCCGTTCTCTGCCGTTGTCGAGGCCGCGCAGGCGGCCAAGGACGCAGGCCAGCCGGTTGAGGCGAAGAATTGGATGGTGGCGGCCGCCAACCCGCTGGCGGTCATGGCCGGGGGCAATGTGCTGCGCCAGGGCGGTACCGCCGCCGATGCGATGGTTGCCGTGCAGACCGTGCTGGGCCTGGTCGAGCCGCAAAGCTCAGGGCTCGGTGGTGGCGCCTTTCTGGTCTGGTATGATGGCAGCACTGGCCAGATGACCACGCTCGATGCCCGCGAAACCGCCCCGCGCGAAGCGACACCGACCCTGTTCCAGGACGACACCGGCGCGCCGCTGAAATTCTTCGACGCCGTGGTTGGTGGCCTCTCTGTCGGCACGCCGGGCACGCCCGCCTTGCTGGAAGAGGCGCACCGCCGCTGGGGGCAGGCCAATTGGGGGTCGCTGTTTGGTGATGCGATCTGGCTGGCCGAAAACGGTTTCACCGTCTCGCCGCGCCTCGCCGGTCTGGTCGAGGCGGACGCTGAAAGGCTCGGCCGCTTTCCCGAAACGGCGACCTATTTCCTGCCCGGTGGCGAGGCCATCAAGGCCGGTGACACGCTGAAGAACCCCGCCTATGCCGCCACCCTGCGGGCGCTGGCCGCGGGAGGGTCGGCCGCCTTTTACGGCGGTCCCATCGCCGCCGATATCGTGCGCACCGTCCGCAATGCCGAAGGCAATCCCGGTGTCCTCTCGGGCGCCGATCTGGCGCTTTACCGGGTGATCGAACGTGAACCTGTCTGCGCCAGCTATCGCGCCTTTGAGGTTTGCGGCATGGGGCCGCCCTCGTCGGGTGCGCTGACCGTGGGCCAGATTCTCGGCCTTCTGGAACCCTATGACCTGGCGGCGCTGGGGGCCGAAAACCCCGAAAGCTGGCGGTTGATCGGCGATGCCTCGCGCCTCGCCTTCGCCGACCGGGGCCGCTACATGGCCGACAGCGACTTTGTCCCGATGCCCACCAAGGGGTTGGTTGATCCCGCTTATTTGAAATCGCGCAGCGAGTTGCTGTCCGGCCCCAACGCGTTGGAGAGTGTCGAACCCGGCAACCCAGAGTTCGACCATGCCTCGAACTGGGCTGATGACATCTCGATCGAACTGCCTTCGACCTCGCATATCTCGATCGTGGACCGCTATGGCAACGTGCTGTCGATGACCACCACCATCGAAAACGGCTTTGGCTCGCGGCTGATGACGAACGGGTTCCTCCTGAACAACGAGCTGACCGATTTCTCGTTCAAGACCCATGTCGATGGCGTGCCCATCGCCAACCGGCTGGAGCCGGGCAAGCGCCCGCGTTCCTCGATGGCACCCACCATCGTCATGCGGGATGGCAAGCCGGTGCTGGCCATCGGCTCGCCGGGGGGCAGCCGCATCATCGGCTATGTCGCCCGCGCGATCATCGCCTGGGCCGATTGGGGCATGAACGTGCAACAGGCGCTGAACGCGCCACATCTGGTCAACCGCTTCGGCACCTATGACCTGGAAGAGGGCACCGATGCGGCCGGGACGGAAGAGGCGCTGACCGGCCTCGGATACAAGGTCTCGGTGCGGGCGCTGACCTCGGGCCTGCACGCCATCGAGATCGGTGAAACCCTCAAGGGCGCCGCCGACCCGCGCCGCGAAGGTATCGCCATGGGCGAATAGGGCGGTCGGGGTTTGTGGGTATTGACCCGCAAGCCCCCGGCTCTTTACTTAACACATGAACCTTGGCGGGGTTGGCCCGCCGGGGCCTTGGGGGAACAGACATGGCTCAGATCACCGCATTGCCGCGTAATGAGACAGGCATCGAAACCGTGATCGGTATCCTGAAACAGCGCTTCGGTGATCGGGTACAGACCGGCCAGGCGATCCGCGAACAGCATGGCCACACCACCACATGGATCGAGAACCAGCCGCCCGATGCGGTGGTGTTTCCCACCTCCACCGCCGAAGTGTCCGAGATCGTCAAGACCTGCGCCGAACACAAGGTGCCGGTCATCCCCTTTGGCACCGGCACTTCGCTCGAGGGGCACGTGAACGCACCCGCCGGGGGCATCTCGGTCGACCTGATGCAGATGAACACTATCCTCGCCGTGCACGCGGGCGATCTCGACTGCGTGGTCCAGCCCGGCGTCACCCGCGAACAGCTCAACACCCACCTGCGCGACCAGGGCCTGTTCTTTCCCATCGACCCCGGCGCGAATGCCTCGCTGGGTGGCATGGCATCGACCCGGGCCAGCGGCACCAACGCGGTGCGCTATGGCACAATGAAGGACAATGTCCTGGCGCTCGAAGTGGTGATGCCCGATGGCGAGGTGATCCGCACCGCGCAGCGCGCCAAGAAGACTTCGGCCGGATATGACCTGACCCGGCTGATGATCGGGGCCGAGGGCACGCTGGGCATCATCACCGAAATCACCCTGAAACTGCAGGGCATCCCCGAGGCGATCTCGGCCGCGCGCTGCTCCTTCCCGACGGTCGATGCCGCCTGTCAGGCGGTGATGACCACGATCCAGTTCGGCATCCCGGTGGCCCGGATGGAGTTGCTGGACGTGATCGCGGTGCAGGCGGTCAACGCCTATTCCAAGCTCGATCTGCCGGAAACGCCGCTCTTGCTGCTGGAATTCCACGGGTCCGAGGCGGGCGTCGCCGAACAAGCGGAACTGTTTGGCAGCATCGCCGAAGAGAACGAGGGCAGCGGTTTCGCCTGGACCACCTCGACCGAGGAGCGCAACCGGCTGTGGAAGGCGCGGCACGAATTCTACTGGGCCTCGCTGCAACTGCGCCCGGGCCGTACGGCGCTGGCCACGGATGTGTGCGTGCCGATTTCGCGGCTGGCGGAATGCGTCAATGCCGCCACTGCCAAGGCCGAGGAACTCGGCCTGTTTGCGCCTCTGGTCGGGCATGTGGGCGACGGCAATTTCCACATCTCGCCGCTCATCGACAAGGATGACCCGGACGAGATCGCCAAGACCGAAGTGTTCACAGCCTGGCTGGCCGAACTTGCCATCTCGATGGACGGGACCTGTACGGGCGAACACGGTATCGGTCAGGGCAAACGCGCCTATCTCGGCCAGGAACTTGGTGCGACCACCCGCTATATGACCGCGATCAAGGCCGCACTGGACCCGTTGAACATCATGAACCCGGGCAAGATTCTCTAACCGGTACGGCGGCGACGCCAGAGATTTTTCGACGAAAAATCTCGCCTCCGGCGGGAGTATTTGTCGCGGAATGAAGCGGTGATGGCCTTTCATTCCGCCCAAAATACTCAATTGCGACCGTGTCCGGACCGGGCGCGCGCGTCGTTGTCAAGGCGGAGGTCGGTTTTGCGCGTTTTTGCGTCGGATGGACTTGGCTTGTGAGAATGGGCTTCGGCATAAACCATGCCAAAGAGACTCATTCCGGAGAGCGGTCCCATGAAAACCCAAGTCAAAGCACTGGTCGTCGGCGGCGGTGCCGTCGGTACCTCGATCGCCTATCACCTGGCCAAGGCCGGCTGGGACGACGTCATGCTGATCGAGCGTGACGAGTTGACCTCCGGCTCGACCTGGCACGCGGCGGGCCTGTTGCCGCTGTTCAACATGTCCTACGCGACCACCCATATCCACCAATACTCGGTCGATTTCTACAAGACGCTGGAAGAGGAAACCGGGCTGAATGCCGGTTTCGCCGTGGTCGGCAACCTGCGCATGGCGCAGACGCAGGATCGTATGGACGAGTATATGCTCTATGCCTCGACCGCCGAGACCTGTGGCGTGAAATACGAGTGGCTGACCCCGGACCAGATCAAGGAACGCTGGCCGCTGATCGAGACCTCGGACCTCAAAGGTGCGATCTATCACACCGAGGACGGTTATATTAACCCCGCCGACGTGACCCAGGCGATGGCCAAGGGCGCGCGCCAGCGTGGTGTGGAGATCGTGCGCAAGATGCAGGCCGATGCCTTCCACTGGACCGGCACCCATTGGGAAGTGACCTGCACCAAGATGGTGGAAAAAGGCGGCAACCTTGTGCCCTCCGACGAGCAGGTCGTGATCACCGCCGAGCATGTCGTCACCGCATCGGGCAACCATGCGCAGCGCACGGCCAAGCTGCTGGGCATCAAGATGCCGGCGATCCCGGTTGAGCACACCTTCATCGTCATGGATCAGGACCCCGAACTGGTCAAATGGCGCGAGGCGGGCAACCCGGAGCACCCCGTCGTACGTGACGCCGACAACGAATCCTATGCCCGCGAAGAGCGGGGAGGCTGGATCCTCGGCATCTACGAACATGGCGCGCCCGCGCGGTTCGAATACGGGGTGCCCGACAGCTTCCGCGCCGACCTCTTCCCGCTCGATCTGGACCGGATCGCGGATCAGTACATGGCGATGGCCGAGCGCGTGCCCTCTTGTGCCGAAAGTGGCCTGAAGGACGATTTCAACGGCCCGATCTGCTACACCCCCGACGGCAACCCGCTGGTCGGCCCGGCGCCGGGCCTGCGCAACATGTGGCTGGCCGAGGGCTTCTCCTTTGGCATCACCGCCGCCGGCGGCACCGGCTATTACCTGGCGCAGATGATGGTCGATGGCGAGGCCGAGATCGACATGGCCAGCCTCGACCCCAAGCGCTACAGCTCGAACTGGATGACCACCGAGTTCGCGGCGCGCAAGAACGAGGAATGCTACGAACACGTCTATATCCTGCACCACCCGGACGAAGAGCGCGAGGCCTGCCGCCCGCTGCGCACCGCGCCCGCCTATGATCGGCAAAAGGCGCTGGGCGCGCAGTTTGGTTTCGTCAACGGTTGGGAGCGTCCGAACTATTACGGCCCGCTCGATGCGCCCGAGAATTTCGACCATGACGCGCGCAGCTTCCGCCGTGGCGGCTGGTGGCAATACGCCGTCGACGAGGCCAAGGCGATCCGCAACGGCGTGGGCCTGATCGACGCCACCGCCTTTACCAAGCATGTGGTCAAGGGCCCCGGCGCCACCCAGTTCCTGGACTGGTTCACCTGCAACAAGCTGCCGAAAGTGGGCCGGATCAACCTGACCTATGCGCTGACCAGCGCCGGCACCACCCGCACCGAATACACCATCGTGCGCAATGGCGAGAACAACTACTACATCGTCTCCGCCGGGGCGTGGACGGAGTATGACGCCGACTTCCTGCGCAAGGCGGCCGAGGACAAGATGGAGGAGTTCGGCTATATCGAGATCCAGGATGTCACCACCCAGTGGGGCGTCTTTGCCATCGCCGGGCCCAAATCGCGCGACGTGCTGAAAGAGGTGATCAAGGACGCCGATCCCGAAACCGCCCTCTCGAACAAGCGTTTCCCGTGGCTGTCGGCCCGTCAGATCGAACTGGGCATGTGCCCCGTGAACGCGATCCGTGTGGCCTATACGGGTGAGCTGGGCTGGGAGTTGCATCACCCGATCGAGATGCAGCGCTACCTGTGGGATCTGCTGCTGGCTGCCGGTGAAAAGCACGGGATGAAGCTGGTTGGCGCCCGCGCCCAGAACTGGCTGCGTCAGGAGAAGAGCTATCGCGCGTTTGGCACCGAACTGGGCCGCGATGCGACCCCGCTGGAGGCCGATCTGCCGCGTTTCGTGGACCTTGGCAAAGACTTCCACGGCAAGGCCGAGATGGAGGCCAAGGGCATCCGCTCCAAATGCTGCACCCTGCTGATCGACGGGCCTGCCGATGCCGATCCCTGGGGCCGCGAGGCGCTTTATACGCCCGAAGGCGAGCGCGTCGGTCGTCTTACCTCGGGCGGCTATTCGGTTGCTTTCGAAAAATCCATCGGCATGGGCTACGTTCGTCCCGAACTGGCTGTCGAAGGCACAAAGCTGAAGGTCAAGATGCTGGACCAGCTTTGGGATGCGGTCGTGACCTGCGACAGCCCCTATGACCCCAAGAACGAGACCATCCGCAAGGACGGCTGACGCCTCCCTTGAGAATGAGAGACGGCCCCGGAACCCCGGGGCCGTTCTTGTTTCAGCCGCCCGGTTTGAAATCGGCGCTGCTGATCACGCCATCGCCGTTCTTGTCGAGCATGTCGAAGAAGGCGGCGGATTTTGCGGTGAACTCATCGGCCGAGACCAGGCCATCGCCATCTGCATCGTTGAAGGCGCGGTCCATCGCCTGATCGACCAGTGCCATCGGCCCCTTGCGGCCGCCGGCATTGGCTTCGATATCGGTGCGCCGGGTCTCGTCGAACAGGTCATATTCGGCGGCATCCAGCGCGCCATCCTCGTTCTGGTCGAACATTACGAAAATCTCGCCGCGTTTCTCGGCGATCTCGGCGACGGTGATCAGCCCGTCGCCATCCATGTCCCAGTTTTCGATGAAATGCGCTCCGGGCGTGCCCTGGGCCAGGGCGGCGGTGCCAAGGGCACAGGCCGAAGCGAGAAGGAGAAGGCGCATCAGAGTTACTCCTGTTTGACGGCATTCATGCGTCAAACGGGTGATGCGCCCCGATCCGTCGGGCCATTTCGCCGCAGGGGGGCTCCCGCCCGTCGGAGGCGCATCGCAGATGCACCCCCTCCCGTTGGGCCGGGCGCCGCGCGGGGCGCGGCGCGGGCGCTTAGAGAGGCCCCGCCCCACGCAGGGCCAACTGTTGCAGGATCGAGGCCAAAGCCATGGCAACCACCAGAATAGCGGTTTTCATGAGCGCGCTCCCTGTCGTCCGTTTCGATATCATCTGAAACGGACGTGAGGTGCAGATCCGTCGCTTATCCTTCGACGGTCTCGTTCAGCTCCATGTGACCGCCGCCGCGCGACAGCACCCGCCGCAGGATCGGCTCGAAGAATTCTAGCGGTTTGGTGGGATAGTCCGGGTCGAACGCGCATTGGTCGTATTCATGGCAGAAATAGCGCGCATCCTCCCAATAAGGGCTGTCGCGATACTTGTCGCGCGCGTTACGGTCGCCGCCCCAGTAGTGGTTGTAGTAATACCCCTGGAACACGCAGTGATGTTGCAAGATCCAGTAACATTTCTCGCTGACATAGGGTTTCATCATCGCCGCGGCCAGTTCGCCGTGGTTGTATGGCGACAGAATGTCGCCCACGTCATGCACCAGGGCGGCTACCACGATCTCATCCTCGGCCCCATCCGCATGGGCGCGGGTCGCGGCCTGAAGCGAGTGCTGATAGCGGTTGATCGGATAGGGGGTCCAGGCCTCGTCCAGCGAGCGGATCGCGTCCAGTATCCGGTCGGGCAGGGCGGCGTTATAGGCCTCTTCATACTCCATCACCGCGTCCCAATCGGCCTGGGTGGCCTCTTCGAAACTGGTCCAGGTGGGTTTTTGTGACTTGTCCAGCATGGCGCGTTTCCTTCGTGTCTGCTTGGGGCAAAGGTAGCAGAGCGCGACTGAGCAGAAAAACGAATTGATTTGCTCAGAGTGATCTGAAAACCCTTTCAGTTATGCAGATAATCGCGCTTGAAACCTTTCTCGCCATTGCCGAGGCCGGCAGTTTCCACGCGGCAGCCCGTGGGCTCAACGTCACCCAGACCGCTGTCAGCGCCCGCATCAAGGCGCTAGAAACCGCGCTGGGGGTCGCGCTTTTCGAGCGTGGTCCGGCTGGGACGCGCCTCAGCCTTGCCGGGCAACGGTTCCGCCCGCATGCCGAGCAGATGCTGCGCACATGGACCTTCGTCACAGCCGAAATGGCCGCCGGCCCCGGTGCGCGCGGCGCCTTGCGGCTGGGCGCGCAGCTATCGCTGTGGGATGCGCTGCTGGTGGACATGGCAGTTTGGCTGGAACAGGAACAGGGCGTTGTCCCCTTCACCCTGAACTATGACCACGCGCTCGACATGGGGGTGGCAGTGGCCGAACGTCTGGTCGATCTGGCGCTGGTGCATGACCGACCGACGCAACCGGGAATCGAGGTAACTGACCTGCCCGACGAACGGCTGACGCTGGTATCGGATCAGCCCCTGACACTTGGGTCGGACGAGTTGCCGCTGTTCATTAACTTGGAATTCTGTGCCGAATATGACCGACTCTGGCAACAGGTGATGCCGCCCGGCAGCCGCCAGCATATCGTTCTGGGCAACGTGGCGATGGGCCTGCGCTATCTGATGCGGCGCGGTGGAGTCGGGTACTTCCCTGAGGTGATGGTCGCGGGTCTGTTGCGGCGCGGACGCCTGTATGCGGTGCGGGGTGCGCCGGATATGCGACTGGCCTGCCGGGCGATTCATCTGCGGGACAATCCGGCTCTGGGCCAGATCGAAACCGCAATCACGGGCCTGCGCAAGCTGCGCGGCGGATATTGACGCCGAGATTTCTCTTGTGCCGGTGAACTGCTATGTTTGGGTCAATTGTCAGTTTGACGTTCCGGAGCCCCCTGAATGCGCACCCTTTTTGCCATTGGTCTGTTCTTCGCTACGCCCGCTCTTGCGCAGCAAGGCCCTTCCTTCGATTGTGACAAGGCGCAGGGCGCAGCGGAAAAGCTGATCTGCCAGGATGCCGAGCTTGCCCGGCTCGACCGTCTGGTCGCCGGCCGCTACGGCGCGGCGATCGACGTGGTCAAGGGTCTCGACACAGGCGCCGTCGAGGCAGAAAATCAGCTGCGGGCCGCGCAGCGCGGCTGGATCAAGGGGCGAGATGCCTGCTGGAAGGCCGACGACCTGCGCACCTGCGTCTCTGAAAGCTATCTGCGGCGCGAGGGCGAGCTGGTGGCCCGCTGGATGCTGGAGGATCCGACTAGCATCGCCTTTTGGGCCTGCGGCGGCAACCCGGCGAATGAGGTCGTGACCTATTTCTACGCGACCGAACTGCCCAGCGTTCGGTTCGAACGCGGCGACAGAGTCGATACCGGGTCGTTGGTAAGAACCGCGTCGGGTGCGAAATACGAGGGCAGTTTTGACCACTCGATCTGGATCAAGGGCGACGACGCCATGTATCGCGACCCGGATCCGGTCGGCAGCGAATGGGACTGTGTATTGACGTCGAATGGTTAACGGGATGCGTGATGACGACACATTGACGGCAGTCGGCAACACACCGCTGGTTCGCCTCCGCGCGCTGGAGCCGGAAGGCGGCGCCGAGATCTGGATCAAGCTCGAAGGCGGCAACCCGACCGGATCCTACAAGGACC
>NZ_JBXWRD010000057.1:0-25386 GCF_059612725.1 Ruegeria sp. YKSF070
TTCATGGCGACGGTCAGCGAGGCGATGCAGGCGGCCGGGATCAGCGCGGCGGAGGAGCCGAGGAACAGCCCGCCCACGTTTTCCTGCACCATCAGGCCCCAGTCCGCGGCTGGTTCCTGAACGCCGAGGCCCAGGAAGGACAGGCCAGACAGGAACAGGATGGAAAAGGTGAAGCGCAGGCCGAATTCCGCGATCAGAGGCGCCATCGAGTTTGGCAGGATCTCGCGGGTCAGGATCCACCAGGTGCCTTCGCCGCGGGCACGGGCGGCCTCGACAAAATCCATCACCCCGATGTCATAGCCCAATGCGCGCGACACCCGGAATACGCTGGTGGACAGGACCAGACCGACGGTCAGCACCAGAACCGTGATCGAGGTGCCGAATGCGCCGATCACCACCAGCGCCAGCAGGGTCGAGGGGAAGGCCATGAAGGCCTCGACGATGCGGCTGACCACGATGTCGAACCAGCCCTTGAGAATGGCAGCGGCAAAGCCCAGCGTGACGCCAAATGTAAAGGAAATGACCGTAGTGATCAGCGCAAGCAGAAGCGTCGTGCGCACCCCGTAGATCAGACGCGAGAAGACGTCACGCCCCAGTTTGTCTGTCCCCAAGAGTCCGCCTTCGCCAATTGGTGCAAAGGTCGTTCCCGAGATGATCTCGGCCTCGCCATGAGGGGCGATCCAGGGACCAAAGAGGGCCAGCACTAGCCAGAACAGCAAGACAGAGGCCGCGATGGTGGCGGTCCAGGTCAGGCGCAGACCGGCAAAGACCGAAGCACGCGGCTTGGCGAATTCGGTTGCGTCGCTCATTTCGGATACCTCAGGCGCGGATTGGCCATGATGGACAGGACATCGGCCAGCAGGTTCAACAGGATATAGACGGCGCCGAAGATCATGGCGCAGGCCTGGATCAGCGGGATGTCCCGCAGGGTGACACCATCGACCAGCAGACGGGTCAGGCCCGGGACGCCAAACACGGTTTCGACGATGATCACGCCTGAGACCATGTAGCTCAGGTTCAGGGCGATCACGGTCAGGATCGGGGACAGCGCATTTGGCAGGGCGTGCAGCACCACAAGGCGGCGTTTCGGCAGGCCCTTGAGCGCGGCCATCTCCATATAGGGAGATGTGAAGATGTTGATCACCGAGGAGCGTGTCATCCGCATCATATGTGCCAGCACCGCAAAGCTGAGTGTGGCGACGGGCAGGGCAAGCGCGCGGAAATTCTGCCAAAAGTCGAAATAGGGCCGTGTGTTGGCCGAGGCGGAAAGCCATTTCAGCTCGACCGCAAAGATCTTCATCAGGATCAGGCCTATAAAGAATTCGGGCACCGCGATCAGAGCGAGCGTGGTCATCGCCAGTGTCTTGTCGACCCGCCCGCCGGCGCGCATCGCCGACCACAGACCCAGCGCCAGCGACAACGGCACAGAGATGGCCGCCGCCAACAGCGCCAGCCGCAGCGTGTTCCACATTCGGCTTTCGATCATGTCGGCCACCGGCCGCTTCGTCGCCAGCGAGGTGCCCAGGTCCCCCTGGACCATGCCGCCCAGCCAGTCGAAATAGCGCACGATCGCGGGGCGGTTGAGGCCCATCTCCTCACGCAAGGTCGCGAGCGCCTCTTCGGTTCGGCTTTGGCCCAGAATGGCTTCGGCCACGTCACCGGGAAGAATCTCGGTGGCGCCGAAAATTATGATGGATGCCAGGAGCAAGGTGAGCACACCCTGCGCCAGACGGGTCAGAATGATCCGGTGCACCTTGTTCCTCCCTTCAAGGCTGCAGGTATATTCGGCCCAAGCCCGGGTTCGGACAAACAACCATAGCAACCCGAATGGGGTCGTTTTCGTTATGGCAACGGCATGCGTTTTCGACCTTCTGGGGCAATGACCGGTTTTTTGTTGTTTGTCGGGGCGGTTTGCGAGGCAGCAAAACGGAGTGGACCTGCAAAGGACCAAGACCATGCCTGCCAAACTCTTGCTCATCGTTCTGGGCGGTGTTCCTTCCAGGAACTTCCGTCGGTTGTTCGGCAATCTCGAAGGACTTGTCGCTTCGGGGGGGGCCGCATAAGGCGCATGCATTCGGTGCTGCCATCGACGTCGTCGGCTTGCTATGCCTCGATGCACACCGGCTTGCCGCCGTATCGTCATTGTGTTGTCGGCAACAAGCATAGGCGGCGACTGGAGGTGCCGGGCGTGTTCTCGGAACTGGCGGGCGCAGGGAGAAAAACTGGCGCCGTGGCGCTGAGCTGGTGGAGCGAGTTGTTCGACCGGATGCCCTTTGACCCTGTGCGTGACATCGAGAGCGACAGCGCAGTTGGCCCGATACATCACGGTCGGTTTCACACGATGGCGGATGTGACCGATGCAAACCAGATGAGCCCTTCGGATGCCGATCTCTTTGTCGCCCTGACCTATCTTTGCGAGGCGAAAGGCCTGGATTACGGATTGCTGCATACGTCGACGCTCGACAGCATGGGACATCGCTTTGGCCACGGACGAAAGGAAATGAGCGATGCCTGTTATTGTCTGGATGCGGCCCTGGCGCCCTATGTGACCCGCTGGCGCGAGCTGGGGTATGACGTCATTGTCACCGCCGATCACGGGCAGGACGATCTTGGCCATCACGGTGGCGCCGGAGAAGATCAGCAGGACGTGGCCTCGTACTATTTCGGCACCAGCGCCCTGCCATCCGAAGATGTCCTGTTGGACCAGCTGGCGCTTGCTCCTTCGATCCTGACGAGGATGGGGGTCTCTGTTCCCGAAGGTATGACGGGCGCTTCGTTCCTGTCTCGCTGAAGGAGCGGATGCAATGCATAACCACAGTTATGGCAAAGTCATGAAATCGGTTGTTTGTGCCACGCACGCGCGCCCCGCACTCTTTGCGGCATAGCGGGGACTGCCCGTCATCGGTCATCTGGGAGGTAATGACATGTCCGACATCGACAGCCTGGTACGGCAATACAAGGCCGGCGCGCTCAGCCGCCGCGGCTTTTTCAAACGCGCAGGCGCCTTTGGCCTGCTGATGCCTGCGGCAAGCAGTATCCTCACGATGGCTGGCCCGGCACATGCCGAAGAACCCAAGCGCGGCGGCTGGCTGCGGATCGCGCAGGGCAACACCGACAATACGCTGGAACCAGTGCGTATGGTCGACACCGATGACGGCATTTACTCGAACTGCGTGTATCAGCGCCTCACCCGGTTCGCTCCGACACTGGAGGTCGAGGGCGACGCGGCCGAGGAGTGGAGCGTGAATGCACAGGCGACCGAGTGGAGTTTCAAGCTGCGCGGCGGCCTGACCTTCCACAACGGCCAGTCGGTGACAGCGGCTGATGTGGTCGAAAGCCTGTCGCGGCATATCGCCGAAGGTTCGGAATCTCCCGCCAAGGCACTGCTTTCCACCGTTACGGCAATCGAGGCGCCGGATGCCTCGACCGTCAAGATCACCCTGTCCTCGGGCAATGCCGACCTGCCGGTAATCATGTCGGACTATCACCTTGCCATTCATCCGGCGGGGCACACCGATTTTGCCAATGCGATCGGGTCCGGTCCGTTCAAGGTGATGGAGTTCATTCCGGGTGAGCGTGTCGTTCTTGAGCGCTTTGACAACTACCACGAAGAGGGCAAGCCCTATCTCGACGGGATCGACTTCATCCCGGTTCCGGACGCTAATGCGACGCTCAGCACATTGCTGGCCGGTGACGTGGACGCCATCCGCGATGTGCCCGCCTTTGCGGTGGAACAACTGAGCGGCAATGATGCGATCACACTTTACAACACGCCCACGGGTGGCTTCACCAACATCGTCATGATGGTTGACCGGGCGCCGACGGACAACGCGGATTTCCGCAAGGGGATCAAGCATGCGCTGGATCGCGAACTGATCCTGAACCAGGTGTTCAAGGGCATCGGCACGATTTCGGCCGACACGCCGATCGGACCAACCTACAAGTACTGGTGCAAGGATGTGATGCCCGCCGAATACGACCTGGACAAGGCCAAGTTCTATTTCGACAAGGCCGGGGTCAACGCTGTCGAACTCTACACCTCGGAGACCGCCGGCAGCACGGCCAACGACATCGCGCTGACCTTCCAGCAATCCGCGAAGGGCGCTGCCGATATCAAGGTCATCAAGACCCCTTCGGATGGGTATTGGTCGAACATCTGGATGCAGAAGCCGATGACCATGTCGGGCTGGCAGGCGCGACCCACCGTGGACGCCTTTCTGACCATTGCGCACATGAAAGGTGGCAGCTGGAACGAAACCATGTGGGGTTCGGATGCGTTCGATGCCATGATCCTTGCCGCGCGTGCCGAACTGGACGAAGGCAAACGCGCCCAGATGTATTGCGACATGCTGCACATGATGAATGATGACGGCGGGTTCGTGAACCCTGTCTTCCAGAACCAGCTTGAGGCGACCGCGAAGAACGTCATGGGCTATACGCCGCATTCGGTCGGTGCGATGGGTGGATTTGGTCAGACCTTGCGCAACGTCTGGCTCGCCTGATCCGGATCACTCACCGTCAGTGACACCAGCAGACTGACCCCTGGCCGCCGGTCGACCCGGACTGGCGGCCGTTTTCTTGCGTCCACCCGAACAACCGGTGCAATCATGTTCTCCATCTCGCCCTCGACCCGCCTGCGGACGTCGCCCTTTTACGAGGCCACGCTGGCCGACGGTGTCTGCGCCATGACGACCTATAACCAGATGCTGATGCCGACCTCTTACGGTCATCCCGAAGAGGAGTACTGGCGCATCATCAACGGCGTTTCAATGTGGGATGTGGCGGTGGAACGCCAGGTCCAGCTGAAAGGGCCGGATGCAGGGCGGCTGGCGCAGATACTGGCGCCCAGGGATCTGACGAAATGCAAGGTTGGGCAGGGCAAATATGTTCCGCTCTGCAATCACCATGGGGTGCTGATCAACGACCCGATCCTGTTGAAGCTGGACGAGGAACGCTATTGGCTCTCAATCGCGGACAGCAACATCTGGTTCTGGGCCGAGGCGATTGCGCGCGAGCGCGGTCTGAATGTCGAGGTGAGCGAGCCGGACGTGTCGCCGCTTGCGGTGCAGGGACCCAAGGCGGAAACCGTGGTCGCCTCGATCTTTGGCGATTGGGTGCGGGACCTGAAGTATTTCTGGTTCCGCGAGACCGAGATAGACGGCATTCCGGTCGCGGTGGCCCGGTCCGGCTGGTCGAAACAGGGCGGTTTCGAGATTTATCTGATGGATGGCTCCAAGGGCACTGCGCTCTGGAACATCGTCAAGGAAGCGGGTCAACCTTACGGCATAGGGCCGGGCAACCCGAACTGGTGCGAACGGGTCGAAAGCGGTTTGGTGTCCTATGGCGGAGATTCGGATGGGCAGACCAACCCGCTCGAAGTGCGGATGGGCAAATATGTCGATCTGCATGTACCCGACGACACCATCGGGATCACTGCGCTGCGGCGCATCGCGGCCGAGGGGCCGAAACGGCATCAACTGGGTGTGATTCTGGACGATCCCGAACCGGCCAAGGCCGAATTCACCTGGAACGACATCGAGAGGAACGGGCAGAAGATCGGCGATCTGACCACCTGCGTCTGGTCCTACCGGATGAAGAAGAACATCGGTTTCGCCCTTGTTTCGGTCATGGCAAATCCCGGTGACCGTGTGCTGGTGCAACGTGGGTCGGGCGCGGTCGAAGGGACCCTTTGCGAGCTGCCTTTCCTCTGACGGCCGCAGCAAGTGCAGCAGGGAACCGCCGCAGCGAACAGCGCAAGCGGGGCGGCTCTCGGGCACTCAGACGGAGATCCCGGCCAAGACCGCCTCTCGCGACAGCTCTGCCTTGCTGCCGCGGGTGATGACTTCTCCGCGCCGCAGCACCAATATCCGGTCGGCAAGCTCGTAGGCGAAATCGAAATACTGCTCGACCAGCACGATCGCCATGTCGCCCGAGGCCCTGAGATGCCGGATGACCTCTCCGATCTGCTGGATGATGTTGGGCTGGATGCCTTCGGTGGGTTCGTCCAGAAGCAGCAGGCGCGGCTTGGTGATCAACGCGCGGGCAATGGCCAGTTGCTGCTGCTGGCCGCCCGACAGATCGCCGCCGCGCCGGTTCTGCATCTGCTTGAGCACCGGGAACAGGTCAAACACCTCCTCGGGGATGACATGCGCATCCTTGGGCAGACAGGCAAAGCCGGTTTCCAGGTTTTCACGGACGGTCAGCAGCGGAAAGATCTCGCGCCCCTGCGGCACATAGGCGACGCCTTTCCAGGCCATCCCATGCGCGGGCAGGGTGCCGACTTGCTCGCCATCCAGTTCCAGCGTACCGCCCGAGCGCGGATGCGTGCCCGAGATCGCCTTCATCAGGCTGGTCTTGCCAACGCCATTGGTGCCCATCACACAGGTCACCTCGCCTTGTCTGGCCTCCATCGAGATGCCGTTGAGGATTTGCGAATGCCCGTAGTGCAGGGTCAGATCGGTCAGTTTCAGCATGGTCTAGCGTCCCAGGTAAACGTCGATGACGTCCTGATTGGAGGTCACGTGGTCGAGGCTGCCTTCGGCCAGAACCGACCCCTCGTGCAGTACGGTGACCTTGCAGTTCAGGCGCCGGACAAACTCCATGTCATGTTCGACAACCACAACGGCCCGGGTCCTGGCGGCCTGAACCAGCAGGTCGGTCGTGTGTTCGCGCTCTTGTGGGGACATCCCGGCGGCGGGTTCGTCCACCAGCAGCAGGCGCGGTTCCTGCGCCAGCAGCATGCCGATTTCCAGCCATTGCTTCTGGCCATGGCTCAATTCGCCGGACTTGCGCGTCAGTTCTTGCCGCAGGCCGATTTCGGTCGCCAGATCATCGACCTTCTGCAAATCGGTGGCGGTTGGGCGGTAGAACAATACCCCGAGCCAGCCGCGCGTGTTCTGCAGCGCCAACAGCAGGTTTTCCTGCACCGTCTGGTCTTCGAACACGGTGGGTTTCTGGAACTTCCGCCCGATCCCCACCTGCGCGATCGCGGCCTCGCTCAGGCGCAGCAGCGATACGGATTTCTCGCCCCAGATCACGCGGCCCTCGTCGGGGCGGGTCTTGCCGGTGATGATATCCATGAATGTGGTCTTTCCCGCGCCGTTCGGCCCGATCACGGCGCGCAACTCGGCGCTGCCGATGCGGAATGACAGGTTGTTGATCGCGCGAAATCCGTCGAACGAGACCGAGACGCCGCTCACTTCCAGCAGGGTACTCATTGCGTTGCCTCCTTTTCCCGCAGGGATCCGGCGTCGGGGCCCAGATTGGCGCCATGGCGATCCGGGTGCCGCCGGTTCGACCAGAGGTCGAAAAGCCCTCCGATCCCTTGCGGCGCGAACAGGGTGACCAGCACAAAGGATCCCCCTAGCAGCACCTGCCACCAGTCGACCCATTTGATCGTGTAGAAACCCAGCGGGATATCCGGAGCCTGGCCGCCGGTGAACCAGGTGCTGAGCAGGCTGACAAAGGCCGCCCCGATCACCGCCCCATAAAGACGCCCGCGCCCGCCAATCGCCACCCAGACGGCCAGATAGATCGAGGCGATGGGCGCCATCTCCTCGGGGTTGATAATGCCCGCCTGCGGATAATAGAGCGCGCCCGCGATGGCCGCGAGACAGGCGGTCAGGGTGAAAACGGCCAGCTTGTAGACCTCGACCGAGTAGCCCAGAAAGCGAACCCGTGCCTCGTTGTCGCGGATGCCGCGGATCACCGAGCCGAACTTGCCCGACACGATCCAGGCGGCCAGCAGGTATCCCAGACCCAGCGCCAGTGCCGAGGCCCAGAGGAACCAGACCGACACGATATCCTGCGCGACGGTGACACCCGGCAGGTTTTGTAGGCCGGACAGGCCGTTATTGCCGCGCAAACCGCTGTCGTTCTGGAACAGGTAGAGCGCCAGCGCCAGCGTCATCGCCTGGGTCAGGATGGACAGGTACACGCCGGTGACGCGGCTGCGAAAGGCCAGCCAGCCAAAGACCAGCGCCAGCAATCCGGGCACCAGCACCACCAGCATCAGCTGCAGCGCCAGACTGTCGGCAAAGGCCCAGATCAAGGGAAACTCGGATGATCCAACCACGCCAAAGATCTGGCTGCCGATTGCATCGACCACCTCGGACGGGGTCGGTGGGATCTCGGCTTGCGACAGCGCATCGACCACGATCAGGCGGGTGCGCTCGTACATCAGCCACATGCCGATCATGTAGCCGCCCAGCCCGAAAAAGGCGAAATGGCCCAGCGACAGGATGCCCGTAAAGCCCCAGACCAGATCCATCGCCACCGCGATCAGGCACAGGCACAGTGTCTTGCCCAGCGTCTTGACGAAACTGGTCGAGATCACGCCGATGCCAAAGCCTTCGGACAGGACGGTGATGACAAGGGTGAACAGCGACAGCAGGGCCAGAAAGACCAGCACCGACGGGTTTCTTGCAACAAAGCTGCGGTTCATGGCTCAATCCCCTGCGGCGCGGCCCTTGAGGGCGATGATGCCTCTTGGCCGGAACTGGATGAAGATGATGATGAAGACGATCATGTAGGTCTGGGCGGCCAGGGTGTTGGACGGGTTCATCCATTCGATCCCCTTTTGCAGGAAACCGATCATGCCCGCTCCGGCCAGCGCGCCCCAGATGTTGCCGACGCCGCCGACAACCACGGTCATGAAGCTTTGCACGATATAATCGCTGCCCAGATCCGAAGTGACCTTGGCAAAGAGACCGATGGCGACACCGGCGATCCCGGCAATGCCCGAGCCGAGCCCAAAGGTCAGCATGTTCACCCGACCGGGGTTGATGCCCATTGATCCTGCCATGCGCGGGTTCTGCGTCACCGCCCGCATCTCCAGACCCAGCCGGGTGCGTTTCGCGATATAGAGAAACAGCGCCAGAAAGATCAGCGCCAGCGCGAAGATGGCGATGCGGATATAGCTGATCGACACCACGTCGTTGAGCACCCATGCCCCATCCAGCCAGCCGGGCGCGGTCAGCGGCCGGGCCTGGGTGCCAAAGATGTTCTTGGCCAGCTGTTGCAGCGCGATCGAGATACCGAAGGTGGCAAGCAGGGTCTCGAGCGGGCGGGCATAGAGCCAGCGGATCACCAGCCGCTCCATCGCGACACCGGCGGCAAAGGTGACGGCAAAGGCCATCGGGATCGCGACGATGATCGAGAGCGTGTGATCCGGAATGACCTGTTGCACCACATAGCCGGTATAGGCGCCCATCATGATGAACTCGCCATGGGCCATGTTGATCACTCCCATCACGCCAAAGGTGATGGCCAGACCGATGGCCGCAAGAAAGTAGATCGACGCCAGCGAGACCGCATCCAGCGCCAGGTCGAGCGTCTGGTTCATGCCGACCTTCAGGTCGATCCTGTCCAATGCCTGTTGGGCAGCCTCGGTGACGTCCTTTGACGGTTCGACATAGGCATCAAAGAACACATGCCCGGCCACTGCGGCGGCGATATCGGCCTGGGTGACCAGCGCGGGCACCGCGCCGGCCCGGGCCAGTGCGGCATAGGCCTGAGCACGCGCGGTATCGGAATCGAGTTGCGCGACCGGCACGTCGCCGACGCGCCCGCCAACGATATGTGCCGCCAACGCGCTTCGAATGTCGTCTTGCGAAACGCGTGGCGGGGCGAGATCCCTTGCGACGAGCAGGTCATAGGCGTCGACAACGGACAGACCCTCTCGTCCCGGTTCGAGAACGGCGGCGATGTTGGCCACTTCCGGCAGCGCGGGCGCCGCATGCCGGGTCGTGTCGACCAGAGGGTTCAGAGCCGCGCGCAGGTCGAGGCCAAGCCCGTCGGACATGTCGTCGATGGCCTGAACACGGGCGCGGGGGTCGGTGTCGTAGCCGATGGTCAGCAACCGCTCCAGCCGCTGCTTGCGCGCCCTGATATCGACGTCCGGTTCAGCTTCGATCGACGCACGCAAGGGGGGCAAAAGGGCGGCTTCGGGCGCGCGCTGGATCGAATCGAGCGCCGACAGCCGCTTGGCCCGGTCGGGGTCGGACAGCTGGAACCGCACCAGCGCGGTACCGATCATCGCCCGTATGCCGCTATTGGGTTTCAGCTGCGCCAGTTCGGACGAGGCAAAGCTGCCGATGGTCGCGCCGGTATCGAAATCGGTCAGGACATAAGTGCGCCCCTCACCCTTTCTGCCGGCAAAGAAGAGACCGTCGGATTTGCGCATCCACATGTCCTTGGCGGCCCATGTCTCGAGCATCCGTTGGGCCTGCGGCAACCCGCTGGCGGCAATCGCGTCAATCGCCGGTCCGATCGTCTTGCGCGAGCTTTCGGCAATCGTCGCCCGATGTTCTTGCAGGATTGTCTGCAATGCGGCCTCTTGCGCCGAGGCCGTCAGGCAGGTGCCCACGAGTGCGAGGCTCGCGAGGAAAAGTCTAAACATGTGGTGAAACCCGGATGTCCTGAGGCAAGGCGGGCAGGGCGCCCGCCTTGCAAGTGGGATCAGTAGTTCGACAGGGTCTGAACGCAGGTCTGGGTCTGGGTGTTGTACATGCCGCAGCCCAGATCCTTCCAATCCGATTTCAGGACGGCGGATTCCGGAAGAAAATCGGTCCAGGCGTCGCCCGGCACCACGTCGGTCTCGCTAATGATATCGAACTGACCGTCCGCCTGGATTTCGCCGATCAGGACCGGCTTGGCCAGATGGTGGTTCGGCAGCATGACCGCGGTGCCGCCGGTCAGGTTCGGGAATTCCTGCCCGTACATGGCGGCCCGCACCGCGTCGACCTCGGTCGAGCCTGCCTGTGTCGCAGCGTTCACCCACATGTTGAAACCGATGTAATGCGCCTCCATCGGGTCGTTGGTGACACGATCCTCGCCCATCGTGGCCTTCCAGGTCTCGACGAATTCGGCATTGGCCTCGGTATCGGCCGACTGGAAATAGTTCCAGGCCGCCAGATGGCCGACAAGGTTGGTCGTATCCAGACCCGAGAGTTCTTCCTCGCCTACCGAGAAGGCCACGACAGGGATGTCATCCGCCGAAACACCGGCCGCCGCCAGTTCCTTGTAGAACCCGATATTGGCATCGCCGTTGATGGTCGAGATGACGCCCACCTTCTTGCCGTCTGCACCCAGGGCGACCACATCGGCCACGATCTTGGACCAGTCGGAATGGCCGAAAGGCGTGTAATTGACAAAGATATCCTCGTCGGCGATGCCCTTCTGCTTCAGATAGCTTTCGAGGATGTTGTTGGTGGTACGCGGATAGACATAGTCGGTGCCCAGCAGCGCGAATTTCTCGACACCCAGTTCATCCAGGAAATAGTCGGTGGCCGGGATCGCCTGCTGGTTCGGAGCGGCGCCGGTATAGAACACATTCTTGGACGATTCCTCACCCTCGTACTGCACCGGGTAGAACAGCAACCCGTTCAGCTCTTCGATCACCGGCAGCACCGATTTGCGGCTGACCGAGGTCCAGTTGCCAAAGATCACGTCGACCTCGTGCACGGTCAGCAATTCGCGCGCCTTTTCGGCAAAGAGCGGCCAGTCTGAGGCGGGGTCGACCACGACCGCCTCAAGTTGCTTGCCCAGCAGCCCGCCCTTGGCGTTCTGCTGGTCGATCAGCATCAGCATGGTGTCCTTCAGCGTGGTCTCCGAGATGGCCATGGTGCCCGAGAGCGAATGCAGCACGCCCACCTTGATCGTGTCTTCGGCCGCAAGCGCGGCGGTGGCCATGGCGGCAAATACGACCGATCCGGCAAGTGTGGATTTGAAAGATGTCATATGATCCTCCTGGCGAGGACGGGAGAGAGGGCTTGCGTCACGGCGTGCTCTTCTACTACCTGATCCCCGCAACTGTTGTTGCGTTCCGTGTGGCGGTTGTGTCCGAGGTCCAATTCGCGCAGCCGTCACACACCCTTCGGAATGACTCTCCGCTGTGGGCATTCATACGGTTTCTGCATTGCAGCAATTTGCGCAACCGGCCTGTTCAGCATTTCCACATTTCGGCTGTGTCTGCCCGTTTTTTGATCTGCGGGCCGGACTGCTGCCTAAAAGATGATCAGGGGCGAGGGAATCGGGCCGGCTGGCCGCATGGTGGAATAGCGCTCTGATGCTGCAGCGGCGAAACAGGTGGTGCGAAACAACCCGTTGAAGGTGCCCCATTACTCACCTTGCCCGCATATCGCCCGACAAAGCACAGGCGACCCCGCGCGCCAAGGGCGCGATTCGACTGCGCACCAAGCCTTTGGGGGAAAGGTCCGTTCTGGACCACCTGCATCAGGCGGGGTCGTTCAAATGCCTGTTTCCCCGCCCGGCGGGCCGGGGATTGGACGCGGTCCTGCTGAACACCGCGGGTGGCATTACCGGGGGCGACAGGTTCCGGTTCACCGGCGCGGCCGCCTCTGGCACCACGCTGACCCTGACCTCGCAGGCCTGCGAACGCCTCTACAAGGCGCTACCCGATAGCTGGGGGCAGGTCTCTACCAGCCTGACCGTCGAACCCGGCGCAAGGCTGAACTGGCTGCCGCAAGAGACCATCCTGTTCAACCGCAGCGCGCTTGATCGTCGTTTGCACATCGACATGGCGCCGGATGCAACCCTGCTGATGGTTGAGCCGCTGGTCTTTGGGCGTGCGGCGATGGGAGAGACCCTGACCGATATCCGCCTGCGCGACCGGGTCGAGATCCGGCGCGGCGCGGCGCCGGTCTTTCTGGACGCGATGCGGTTCTCTGGCGATCTGCATGCCCATCTCGCCAGGCCGCATATCGCCAATGGCGCCGGGGCAATGGCGCTGGTCGTTCTTGCCGCGCCAACCGCCGAGGCGCGTTTGGCCCCGGTCCGCGCGCTGCTGCCCGACACCGCCGGTGCCAGTTTGATCACGCCGGACCTGCTGGTGATGCGGATCCTGGCCGAAAGCAGCTTCACCCTCAGGCGCGACCTGCTGCCGGTTCTGCGCCTGCTCAATGACGACACCTTACCCCGATGCTGGATGCTCTGACATGAACCTGACACCGCGTGAGAAAGACAAGCTATTGGTCGCCATGGCCGCCGAGGTTGCCCGCAGGCGGCTGGCGCGTGGCGTCAAGCTGAACCACCCCGAGGCGATTGCCCTGATCACCGAGGCGGTGGTCGAGGGCGCCCGCGACGGCCGTTCGGTCGCCGAGATGATGCAGGCCGGGGCCGAGGTCATCACCCGCGACCAATGCATGGAGGGCATTCCCGAGATGATCCACGACGTTCAGGTCGAGGCCACGTTTCCGGATGGCACCAAGCTGGTCACTGTACACAACCCCATCCGCTGATCTGACAAGGAGTTTCCAATGACCCGCATGCTGTTTGCCGCGCTCGTGTTCGCAAGCCCCGCCATGGCCCATACTGATACCCATATACACGTCCATGAAGCCGACTATGCCGGACTGGGTGTGGGGCTGGCCCTGATCGCCCTCATCGTTATTGCCCTGTTGTCGCGGTTGCCCAGATGATCCCGGGAGAGCTGTTCCCGGCAGAGGGGCTGATCCTTTTGAACGCGGATGCCATGGCGACCACACTGATGGTGTCGAACACCGGCGATCGCCCGGTTCAGGTCGGGTCACACTATCATTTCGCCGAGGCCAATCCCGCCTTGCAGTTCGACCGCGCAGCCGCGCGCGGGATGCGGCTGGACATCGCACCGGGCACCGCCGTGCGCTTTGAGCCGGGGCAGAGCCGTGAGGTCTCGCTGATCCCGATCGGCGGGGCACGCAAGATCTACGGGTTCAACCAACAGGTCATGGGGCCTCTCTGATGCCGGCACAGATAAAACGCAGCGACTACGCCGCCATGTTCGGCCCGACCACGGGCGACAAGCTTCGGTTGGCCGATACCGACCTGATCATCGAGGTGGAGCGCGACCTGACTGTTTACGGTGAAGAGGTCAAGTTCGGCGGCGGCAAGGTCATCCGCGACGGCATGGGGCAGTCGCAGGCCACCCGTGCGGCGGGGGCGGTGGACACGGTGATCACCAACGCGCTGATCGTCGATTACGCGGGCATCACCAAGGCCGATATCGGCCTCAAAGACGGGCGCATTCACAAGATTGGCAAGGCCGGGAACCCCGACACCCAGCCCGGCGTCGACATCATCATCGGACCGGGCACCGAGATCATCGCCGGCGAAGGGCGGATCCTGACCGCTGGCGGGTTCGACAGTCATATCCACTTCATCTGCCCTCAACAGATCGAGGATGCGCTGCATTCGGGCCTGACAACCATGCTGGGCGGCGGCACCGGCCCGGCCCATGGTACGCTGGCCACAACATGTACGCCGGGGCCCTGGCATATCGGGCGGATGTTGCAGGCCGCCGATGCCTTTCCGATGAACCTTGCCTTTGCGGGCAAGGGCAATGCCGCGTTGCCCGCAGCGCTGGAGGAGCAGGTGCTCGCCGGGGCCTGTGCCCTGAAATTGCACGAGGACTGGGGCACCACGCCCGCAACGATCGACTGTTGCCTGTCAGTGGCGGACGCGATGGACGTGCAGGTGATGATCCACACCGACACGCTCAACGAAAGCGGTTTCGTGGAACATACGGTCAAGGCCATGAAGGGCCGGACGATCCATGCCTTTCACACCGAGGGTGCAGGCGGCGGACATGCCCCCGACATCATTCGGATCTGCGGCGAGGACCATGTTCTGCCCTCGTCCACCAACCCGACGCGCCCCTTTACCGTGAACACGGTCGAGGAACATCTCGACATGCTGATGGTCTGTCACCACCTGGACAAGTCGATCCCCGAGGACGTGGCTTTCGCCGAAAGCCGCATCCGGCGCGAGACCATCGCGGCCGAGGACATTCTGCACGACATGGGTGCATTTTCGATCATCGCCTCCGACAGCCAGGCGATGGGCCGGGTGGGCGAGGTGCTGATCCGAACTTGGCAGACCGCCGACAAGATGAAGAAACAGCGCGGCAGGTTGGCTGAGGAAACTGGCGATAACGATAATTTCCGCGTCCGCCGCTATATCGCGAAATACACGATCAACCCGGCCATCGCCCACGGCATCGCGCATGAGATCGGCAGCATCGAGGAAGGTAAACGCGCCGATCTCGTCCTGTGGGATCCGGCTTTTTTCGGGGTGAAACCGGAAATGGTGCTGCTGGGCGGCACCATCGTCTGTGCCCAGATGGGTGATCCCAATGCGTCGATCCCAACACCGCAGCCGGTCTATTCCCGGCCGATGTGGGGTGCCTATGGCCGCTCGGTCGAGCACTCTGCCGTGATCTTCGTCTCCGATGCCGCACAGGCTGATGGGGTGCGCGCAAGGCTGGGGCTGGCGAAACAGACAGTTGCCGTGCGCAACACCCGCGCCATAGGCAAGCGCGATCTGCTGCTGAACAACGCAACCCCACGGATCGAGGTCGATCCGGAAACCTACGAGGTCCGCGCCGATGGCGTGTTGCTGACCTGCCAACCTGCAGAGGTGCTGCCGATGGCGCAGCGCTATTTCCTGTTCTGAGCCCGCAAGGAGACCCCCGATGAGCACCGCGATAAAGACCGCCCGCATCTACCGCGATCACCCTCATGCACCGGCTTGCGCCCAGGTTTCGCTGGACTATGACGGCCGCTTTCTGCGCCGCAAGATGCTGGCCACGGATGCGGGAGAGACCTTTCTGGTCGATCTGGCGCAGACCCGCTCGCTCGACCATGGTGGCGTGCTGGTGCTGGAGGATGGGCGCGAGGTTGAGATCGTCGCTGCGCCCGAAGAACTGCTCGAGGTTGGCGGCGACAACCTGTTGCAACTGGCCTGGCATATCGGGAACCGGCACACGCCCTGCCAGATCGAGCCGACCCGGCTGCTGATCCAGCGCGATCATGTCTTGCGCGACATGTTGCTGAAACTGGGGGCCGAACTGCGCGAGGTTGTCGAACCCTTTACCCCGGAAGGCGGGGCCTATGGCCACGGCAGGACCCATGGTCACGCCCACTGACATCGATATCCTGACGCTGACCCAATGGTTGTCTCCGGCCTACCCGGTGGGGAGCTTTGCCTATTCCCACGGGCTGGAGGCGGCAATCGACAGGGGCACGGTCACCACCGCGCAAGACACCGGCGCCTGGATCGCGGATGTGCTGGAGCACGGGGCGGGCTGGAACGATGCGCTGTTCCTGGTCGCGGCCCATCGGGCGGGGGATGCAGACGCACTGGCGGGGATCGACGCCACCGCGCGGGCCTTTTGCGCCTCGTCCGAACGGCTGATGGAAACCCGCCTTCTGGGGCAGGCCTTTGGGTCCGTGACAGGTGATGTCTGGGATCTGGCACTGGATCAGCTGACCTATCCGGTCGCGGTGGGTCATGCGGCGCGCTTGCAGAACCTGCCGCTCTTGCTGTCGACGCAGATTTTTCTCCAGGCCTTCATGAGCAATCTGGTCGCCTGCGCCACCCGCCTTGTGCCCCTGGGCCAGACCGAGGCGCAGCGGCTGATCCGTGACCTGACACCACTCTGCGCGCGGCTTGCGGAACAGTCGCTTGCGGCTGGGCTGGACGATCTGAGTTCGACCGCGTTTCTGGCCGATATCGCGTCGATGAAACACGAAACCCAGTATTCAAGGATTTTTCGAACATGAGCAGCATGAACGGCCCCCTGCGCGTCGGTATCGGCGGCCCCGTCGGTGCCGGAAAGACCACCCTGACCGCCGCCTTGGCCGAGGCCCTGCGCGATGTCTGTTCCGTCGGTGTCATCACCAATGACATCTATACGCAAGAGGATGCCGAGGCCCTGATGCGGATGCAGATCCTGCCCCAGGACCGGATCATCGGGGTCGAGACCGGTGGCTGCCCGCACACCGCGATCCGCGAGGATGCCTCGATCAACCTGGCCGCCGTGGCCGAGCTTTGCGCGCGCTACCCCGATCTGGATATCGTCTTGATCGAAAGCGGCGGCGACAATCTGTCGGCCACCTTCAGCCCGGAACTGGCGGATGTGACCCTCTACGTGATCGACGTCGCAGCGGGCGAGGAGATACCCCGCAAAGGCGGGCCGGCGATCACGAAATCCGACATCCTGATCATTAACAAGACCGATCTGGCCCCGCATGTGGGCGCGTCGCTGGAGGTGATGGAGCGGGATGCGCACAGGATGCGCAAGGACAGGCCCTTTGTATTTACCGCCCTGCGTCATCGGACCGGGGTCGATCAGGTTGTCGAACTGCTGGCGCGCATCGGAGGCCTGAACGCAGCCATGGCGCGCAGAAACAGGCCCACCGGGGCAGGCGCCGCGATGCGTGCGGGATCGTGAACGCGCCTGCGGTCAGTCTGAGCAGTACCCGGACCTGAACCTGCTCTTGTAGGGGTGACCCGTAGCCGTGCGTGCGGTGCCTCTCAGGCGGTTCGCCCGGGCATCAGTTCTCAGAGCCCGTTTACCTCTTCGCTGTAATCCTCGTCGGGCACTCCGTCACCGCGGCATCCATCCCCATTGACTCAGTTTCAGCGGGAATGGGAGAATGTCACTTGAACCGGTTTTTGGAACGGGCGCACCTGCGCGCTTTCCAAGTGACAGTAAATCAACCGCCCAAGGCTCACCACGTTTCTGCCCGAGGGCGCAGGCGAGCATATCACAGTCCTCTACGAACCACGCGAAGAAGCGAAGGACAAATTCGATAGATTCGACAAAAGGTGGTCGCCTTCGTGTCGGCAGAGCGATCAGTCCGGCGTCTTCTACGTGAGGGGAGGTGCAGGCGAAGTCAACACGTTCGCGGAGTACCATGGCACCTATATCGACGACCGAACCCCAGCACAGAACTTCGCAAGGGCGTCGCGCGGCTAAGTCGGGCCTGACAAATGGAAACTAACGCCGGATCTTGCGGGTCGGGCTACGTGAGCAACCGACTGCGCCGCGATCCCGCCAAATGCTTGGCAAAGATTAGGCAACAGGAACTTCCCGCCAGAAAATCGAGTGAAATCAAGGGAAAGTGGTGGGCGACCCTGGAATCGAACCAGGCGTGCGTCTCCGCGAGGGAGTTACAGTCCCCTGCCACACCTTGCGGCCTGTCGCCCACTGTCAGGCGTTGCGCCTGACGTGGAGGCGTGATTACTAGCGTCCCAATGGAGCGTCAACAGGAAAAATCCGCTTTGGCGCAGGAAACTTTTGCCGCACCCGGAGGGCGCTGAACATGAAGAAACCGAAATGGGTGGTCGAGAAGGAACAGGCCAAAAAAGCGTCCGCCTCCGAGACGGTCTGGCTGTTTGGCCTGCATGCCGTGCGCGATGCTCTGATGAACCCGAAACGTGAAAAACTCCGCCTGATCGTGACCCTGAACGCGCGGGAAAAACTGGCCGAGGCCATCGACGCGGCAGGGATCGAGCCGGAACTGGCCGATGCCCGAAAATTCACCGCGCCGATCGACCCAGGGTCGGTCCATCAGGGCGCAGCGCTTGAGGTCAAGCCGCTTAACTGGGGCAGCCTGGCCGAGGTGGCGATCGGGGCGGAAAGCCCGCGCCTGATTCTGCTCGACCGGGTGACCGACCCGCACAACGTCGGCGCCATCCTGCGTTCGGCCGAGGTGCTGGGCGCAAGCGCCGTAATCGGCACCCGCCACCATTCCGCGCCTGAAACCGGTGCCCTGGCCAAGACAGCCAGCGGCGCGTTGGAACGGCAGCCCTATCTGCGGGTGCGCAACCTGGCCGATGCGATCACCGAGTTGCAGGGTATGGGCTATCTGGTTCTGGGGCTGGATGGTGAGGCCGACGAGACCATCGAGGCCGCGCTTGCCGGACAAACAGACCGTGCGGTGGCGCTGGTGCTGGGGGCCGAGGGGCCGGGGCTGCGTCAAAAGACCAAGGAAACGGTCGACAAGATGGTCAAGATCGACGCGGCGGGCGGTTTCGGCTCGCTCAACGTCTCGAATGCGGCGGCAATCGCCCTATATGCTTCCAAAGCGCATTAACCGGAACCAGACCCCATGCCCAAGCTTGTCACCTGCTGTTACTGCGGCGCCCGCGCGACACTTGCGGCGGGGAGGTCGGGCATGCTGGCTTGCGAGGCCTGCGGCGCGCCCATCCAGCAGGTGGAGGCAGCCCCAGCCGCAGAGCGAACGATGCCCGCGCCGGTACCTTTGAAACCGGACGTTGAGCAGGTCGTTTCGCAACCGCAGCAAACGCCGGACAAGAAGCGCAAGCCGAAGAAGCAAAAGAAGCGCAAGGGGCTGTTCTCACGCGCCCTGGACGAGGTCTGGGACAAGGTCGAGGATATCTTCGACTGAGTCTTGCACACGGGTCGATCACATAACCGTCAAGTCTCTTTCCTATTGGCTGCGAGAACGGCATTTTATCCCACGACGAAACCTTATCGCGTGACGATGCTGAACCGACGTACCCTCTTGACCGGCCTTGCCGGTGTCCTGACCGCCGCTGCCCTGCCGCTTTGGGCGGAGACACCCGTTTTCTTTGCCGAAGACGGCGCTGCGATTCGTGGCTATGACACGGTGGCCTATTTCACCGAAGGCACCCCGGTACCGGGGGCGCCTACAATCGCGGTGATGTGGAAGGGGGTGCTCTGGCATTTCGCCAGCCACGAGAACCGCGCCGCGTTCGAGGCCAATCCGCGCGCCTTTGCGCCGCAATTCGGCGGTTACTGCGCCTATGCGGTCGCGCGCGGCTATACCACCGACACCGATCCGACCGCCTGGCAGATCGTCGATGGAGAGTTGTTTCTCATCCACTCTCCCGAGGTTGCCCGGCTCTGGGCCGAGGATATCGCGGGCAATATCGACGGCGCCCGCCGCAACTGGCCGGCCGTCCTGGACCGGTAATTCCGCGGCTGCGGCGAAGCTCTGTCATCACAATTTTTGGGTTGCCCCTCTTTTTTTCTGAAGATGAGTGCCTAAATGTCACAATGACCGCGGACTGGAACTGCCGTGCGTCATTTCACTGTCCCTCGTTCCGTACCTGGCGCCCAAGCATGACTTGGGCGCTTTTTTCTTGTATCCGGGTGGATTAGGGTTCGGTCATGCCAGACTATTCCGACGATCATCTGAAACAGATTCTCAAGCGCACAAAGGTGATTGCCGTTGTTGGCGTGTCGATGAACCCGGTGCGCCCCAGCTATTACGTGGCCCGCTATCTGGGGCTGAAAGGGTACCGGGTGATCCCGGTCAATCCGGGCCATGCTGGTCAGCGCCTGTTCGGCGAGACGGTGCGCGCAGGTCTGTCCGAGATCAGCGAACCGGTGGACATGGTCGATATCTTTCGCCGCTCTGATACGGTGCCGGCCATCGTCGAGGAGGCGCTGGAGGCCTTTCCCGGTCTCAAGACGATCTGGATGCAGATCGGGGTCGAGCATGCCGGGGCCGCAGCGCAGGCCGAGGCGCGCGGGATCGACGTGATCCAGAACCGCTGCCCAAAGATCGAATATCAGCGGCTCTTTGGCGAATTGCGCATGGGCGGTTTCGCCACCGGCATCATCTCGTCCAAGCTTTAAGAAGGCTGACGCGCCAGTTTCTCGGCGGCTTTCTTCTCCAGCACCTCGCGCTGGGGGCGCCAGTTGTAGCGCGTATCCGCGCGGGTGGGGGCCCAAAACAGCTCTCCCGCATTGCGCCAGGGATCCAGCACGATGCCGTCGAACATGTCATCGCCCCGGCGGCTGAGGATGGCGGTGCTGTGATCGATGCGCCAGATGCTGTCAGGGTCGGCAATGGCGCGATGCACGACCAGAGTGCGGAAGTTCTCCTGATTCAGGCGCTTTTGCATGTCCTGGGCATAGTGCACGCACAGGCCACGCTCGCGGAACCCGTTGAGAACCTTGGCGTTATGCACGATGGGGCTGCTGGTGACGTTATACTCGCGAGCCAGTTGCCGACCATAGTTATAGGAGATTTCAGCGGCGCGCTGTGCCTCGGCGGGGTCGACACCGGGACCAAGCGCGCGCAGTTGTTGCGCCAAAGCGTTCACATCTTTCTGGCTGATGGCTTGCGTGTCGCTACACGCGGACAGCAGCAGCACGGCCAGCGTGGCGAGCAGGGCGCGGAATGTGATCATGGGATACCTCGGTTGGGATCGTCGGTTCCGGTGCCTGGATCGTACTGCTCAGCGCCGGAGCGTCAACCTTTGGGCCGCGCCGCCTTCTCGGCGATGCCGTTCTGGCCCTGACGGCGGGCCAATTCGGCCAGCACATCGTCCAGCGCCACGTCGCGTGCGGCCAGCATGACGAGGAAATGGTACAGCACGTCGGCGCTCTCGGAGACGAGTTTGGCCCTGTCGCCCTTCACCGCTTCGATGATCGCCTCGATTGCCTCTTCACCGAATTTCTCGGCGCATTTCTCGGGCCCCTTGGCCAGCAGCTTGGCGGTCCAGCTGCTGTCCGGGTCGGCGCCCTTGCGGGCCTCGATGGTGGCGGCAAGGTCGTGCAGGATGCTCATGTCAGCCTCATCGGGATGCCGGCGGCGGCCATGTGTTCCTTGGCCTCGCGGATGGTGTATTCGCCAAAGTGAAAGATCGAGGCGGCGAGTACGGCGCTGGCATGCCCCTCGGTCACACCCTCGACCAGGTGATCGAGCGTACCGACGCCGCCCGAGGCGATCACCGGCACGTCGACCGCATCGGCGATGGCGCGGGTCAGCGGCAGGTTGAAACCCGATTTGGTGCCATCCCGGTCCATCGAGGTCAGCAGGATCTCACCGGCGCCCTTGGCGGTGACAAGACGGGCGAACTCCACCGCGTCGATCCCGGTGGGCTTGCGCCCGCCATGGGTAAAGATCTCCCAGCGGCCCGGCTCCACCGTCTTGGCGTCGATGGCGCAGACGATGCATTGGCTACCGAACCGGTCGGCGGCCTCGGCAATGACATCCGGATTGGCCACCGCGGCCGAGTTGAAGCTGACCTTGTCGGCGCCGGCCAGCAAGAGCGCGCGCACATCCGCATGCGTGCGCACGCCGCCACCCACGGTGAGCGGTACGAAACATTGTTCGGCGGTGCGGCTGACCACGTCGAACATGGTGCCGCGGTTTTCATGGGTGGCATGGATGTCGAGGAAACAGATCTCGTCGGCACCCGCCGCGTCATAGGCGCGGGCGGCGTCCACCGGGTCGCCCGCATCGCGCAGGCCGACGAAATTCACGCCCTTGACCACGCGGCCATCGGCCACGTCGAGACAGGGGATGATGCGGGTTTTCAGCATGGCGGGCTCGCGGGTTGCCGGGGTCGCCCGTCTTTACTGTGCCCCCGGCGCGGATGCAATCGCGCCGCCGTGCCGGGCGATGCGGCGCATGGCCCCGCGCACGATCAGGATGTGAAACGGCATCACCACCGCCAGATAGACCCGCCCCAGCAGGTTGTTGCGGTGCACCCAGGTCGCCATGTGCAGCCGCCCGGCCCGTTGCATCAGCGAGATGCGAAAGTTCAGGTGGCTGTCATCGGTACCGATGATCAGCTCGTCCGCATCCTCGTAGGTGACCGGAAAAATCGCCTTGTCGCCACTGTCGGACACCTCGGTCTTGAGGCCAAGCGGCCGCACGATCCAGTTGCGCAGGCGCAAGAGAGTATTGGCCCAGCCGGGCAGGGCCAGCCCGATCTCGGCGGCTTCGCGCGGTGATATCCGGCTCTCGACCGCATAGCCGTCGGTGAAATCGCCAGGCTGCACTGCCTGCCAAAGTTGCGCGGTCGCGGGCAGCGGTGCCTTGACAACGAGAGGGCCGGATCGGGTCATGGGCGTTTCCCTTGCGGTTTGCCCGGATCACATCGCAAAGCGCCCGGCATCGGAACCGGGCGCGGTGTCGCAGTCCTCAGCCCTTCAGCGCCGCCAGCGCCTGCTTCAGATCCAGCGCCCCGTCATAGAGCGCCCGGCCCGAAATCGCGCCGTTCAGCGAAGCTCCGCAGTCGCGCAGCGCAATCAGATCCTCCAGCGAGGAGACCCCGCCCGAGGCGATGACCGGGATCGACACGGCGCGCGCCAGATCGGCAGTTGCCTCGATATTCGGTCCCTTCATGGCGCCGTCGCGCAGGATGTCGGTATAGATGATCGCGGCCACGCCCGCATCCTCGAAGGATTTGGCCAAGTCGGTGACCATCACGTCGGTCTCTTCGGCCCAGCCCTTGGTGGCGACGCGGCCGTTGCGGGCGTCGATGCCCACGGCCACCTTGCCGGGGAAAGCCCGCGCCGCCTCGCGCACCAGATCGGGGTTTTCGACCGCCACGGTGCCCAGGATCACCCGGGCCAGCCCCTTGTCCAGCCAGCGTTCAATGGTGGCCATGTCGCGGATGCCGCCGCCCAGCTGCGCAGGTACCTTGCACTGCTCCAGGATCGCCTCGACCGGGGCGGCATTGACCGGCTCTCCGGCAAAGGCGCCGTTGAGATCGACCAGATGCAGCCATTCGCAGCCCGCCGCGACAAACTCCAGCGCCTGCGCGGCGGGGTTGTCGTTGAACACCGTGACCTGGTCCATCTCGCCATGCACGAGACGCACGGCCTGGCCATCCTTGAGGTCGATTGCGGGATAGAGGATCATGTTGAGCGGCTTTCTGCTGACAGTCGGGCGCGATATCGCATGTTGCGCCCTGCTGCGCAACGCGACCCAAGGTCAGGCTTGCCCCAAATGCGCAGCCCGCGTCACAGTGGCGCAAAAGTGGGAGGATATCGGATGAAGAGATTAATTCTGGCCGCAAGTGCGACCCTGGCTCTGGCCGGCATGGCGGTGGCAGATCCTGCCGCGGGTACCTGGCAGACCGAGCCGGGCGATACTGGCGGTTACCTGCATGTGGCCATCGCGCCCTGCGGCGCACAGGTCTGCGGTACCATCAAGGCCGCCTATGACAAGAACGGCGCCAAGCAGAGTGACTATGAACATGCCGGCAAGCGAATGTTGTGGGACATGCAACCCGGTGGCGACGGTTCTTATTCCGGGGGCCAGATCTGGGCCCCGGATTCTGACAAGACCTATGGCTCGAAAATGTCGCTTGCGGGCAATACGCTGACCGTCAAGGGCTGCGTCGCCGGTGGCCTGATCTGCCGTGGGCAGGCCTGGAAACGCGTCAACTAAGCCAGATGGGGCAGGGGCGCTGACCCCTGCCGCCTGTCCCCGCGCTCAGACAGCGCCGGTATATTCACCGCGCGCGGGATAGTTGTTGGGGATCGCGAAATCCAGCGCCGCCACCAATTCCGCGAAATGCGGACGCACAAAGGGCATGGTCTGCACCGCGCCGTAATAGAGCGTGCGTTCGGGCGTGACCAGGAACAGGCCCGGCTCCGAGAACAGCGCCGGCTCCTCGATCCCGATCGAGGTCTTGCCGCGCGAGGTCGAGATATAGAGCCCCCAGTCGCGCGCCTCAGCCAAAGGCAGGTCATAGGCAAAGCGCAAAGCGCGCTCGCCTCCGACCTTGTCTGCCATCGCCTGCGCCCGCTCCTCGCTGTCCGAGCTGACCGCGACGCAGGACACGCCGCGTTCGGCGAAATCCGCCACCCTCTTCTCCAGCTCTTTTAGATAGGTGGCGCAGATAGGGCAATGCAGGCCGCGATAGAAACAGATCAGCGTGCCGCGCGTCGAGGTTTCGGCACTTAGATCGAACCGGCCACCGCCCACCAGCGGCAGCGACAGGGGCGGGGTGGTCTGGCGGGGCATCAGCATCGGAGATCTCCTTGGGATGTGAGTTGTCCCGCCTTGTCGCAGGGCTTAGTGTTCGAGAAACCCGAAATTCCTGACAAAGGCTCCGATATTGGCATGGACAGGCTGACAACATTGATGGAGCGGTTCCAGCTGCGGGTCGAGGCCGCCGCGCCGGAGAAAGCCAATCTGCTGGCCCTGGCTGGGGCTGACGGGGCGCCGGTTGAATTGCTGTTCTATCCTGCGGGCACGGGGCAGGTGGGCGATCCGCTTTTCGCGGCGCGGGTAAGTTGGTCGGGAGAGAGCAACCCGTTTCTGGCCGCGCTGCCCGAAGTGGTGCGCTTCGATCTGAGCGCGGACCCCGAGGCGCGCGCGGTGGTCGAGTTGATCCGTGTCGAGGTCGCGGCACAGCGCTGTGGGGCGCAATCGGTGGTCAACCGGCTGGCCGAGGTGCTGATGGTGCGGCTCTTGCGGGACCAGATCGCGCAGGGCGCGACCCGCCCAGGCCTGTTGGCCGGGCTCGCCGACCCGCGCCTCAGCCGGGCAATCGTGGCGATGCATGACCATCCGGGCCGGGTTTGGACCAATGGCGATCTGGCGGCCGAGGCGGGGCTGTCGCTGTCGCGCTTTGCCGAGCTTTTCGCTGCGCAGGTGGGCGAGAGCCCGATGGGATATCTCAGGCGCTGGCGGCTGATCCTTGCCGCGCAGGATCTCGGTCGCGGCGACCGGGTCGACCGGGTGGCACGTCGCTATGCCTATGGCTCGCCCGAGGCCTTTGCCCGCGCCTTCCGCCGCGCCCATGGGGTGGCGCCGATGTCGCTGCGCGCCGGGTGAAGCCGGGACGCCGGAGTTCTGCAAGAAC
>NZ_JBXWRD010000058.1:0-25000 GCF_059612725.1 Ruegeria sp. YKSF070
CGTCAAGGCCAACGCATTTGCGGCCCTTGAGCGCGTTCTCGACCAGATGCAGCGCCTGATAATAGCCGAGGCCGCCCGGCACCGGCGTGCCGGTTGCGGGCATCTGGGCCGGGTCCAGCCCGTCGACATCGAAACTGACATAGACCAGCTCGGGGAAATCCTCGGGCAGGTCGATGGCGTGGATATTGTCGGTGACCAGCTCCTCGGCATCCTTATAGAACACGCCGTGTTTGGCACGCTCGTCCATTTCCTGCTGGCAGAGGGCGCGGACGCCGAATTGCGCCAGGCGAATGCCCTCCTCGGCGAGCAGATGCATGACCGATGCATGAGAGTGTTTCTCGCCCTGATAGGCGATGCGCAGGTCGGCATGGGCGTCGACCTGCACAAGCCCCAGTGGCTGACCCAGGGCGCGCGCTACGCCCATCACCGCGCCGAAGCTGAGCGAATGTTCACCCCCCAGCGTGACCGGTACTTGGCCTGCGCGGATGGCGGCCTCGGTCCGCTGGGCGAGGCGCTCCATCACCTCGGACAGCGGGCCGTCGCAGTCGAGCGGCGGTTCGGTGAAGATGCCCTGCGCGCAGGGCTCGGCGCCGTTTGTAATGCGTTCCAGCTCGTTAGACGCTTCGATGATCGCACTGGGCCCCCCCGCCGTGCCCGAACCGTAAGAGACGGTCCTTTCCAGCGGCACCGGGATGATGCGGAAACGGGCGTCCTCACCCCGTTCGGCGGCGGTGAGTTCGCTGTCGAGGAAGATGCTCATGAGAGGCGCTCCTTGAAGTCGGAATAGTCGAATTGGCGCACGATGCGCAGCGCGTCGGTGTCGCTGTTCCACAGCGCGATGGTGGGCAGGGGCACGCCGTTGAAGGTGTTGGTCTTGACCATCGAATAATGCGCCTGATCGAGAAAGGCGAAGCGCTGGCCGATGGTCAGCGGCTGGTCCCAGGTGTAATCGCCGATCACGTCCCCGGCGAGGCAGGAGGGGCCGCCCAGGCGATAGGTATGGCCGCTGTCGGCCTCGTCCATCAGGGCGGGGCGATAGGGTGCCTCGATCACGTCGGGCATGTGGCAGGTGGCCGAGATATCGGTGATGGCGAGGTCCATGCCATTGGTCGGCAGGTCGAGGATTTCACCGACGAGGATACCAGCATCCAGCGCCACCGCCTCGCCGGGTTCGAGATAGACGTCGAGCCCGTGTTTTTCCCGGATACCCTTGATGAAGCGCACCAGCACGTCGCGGTCGTAGTCGGCGCGGGTGATGTGATGACCGCCGCCGAAATTGAGCCATTTGAGGCCGGGCAGATAGGGAGCGAGTTTTGGCTCTACCGCAGCCCAGGTCCGCGCGAGCGGGTCAAACCCCTGTTCGCAGAGCGTGTGCATGTGTAGCCCGTCGACCCCTTCTAAGGCCTCAGCCGTCAGCTGGCTGACCGGGGTGCCGAGGCGCGAGCAGGGCGCGCAGGGATCGTATTTCGGGATCTCGCCTTCGGAATGCTCGGGGTTGATCCTGAGACCCACCTGAACGCCCGCCGCCTGAGCGCGGGTCAGGAAACGATCCTTTTGCGCCGGGCTGTTGAAGATGATGTGATCGCTGAGCGACAGGATCTCGTCGATATCCTGTTCCTTGTACCCGGCGCAGAAGGTGGCGACTTCGCCACCATATTCCTCGCGTCCCAATCGCGCCTCGTAGATGCCGCTGGCGCAGGTGCCGCCGAGGTATTGGCGCACCAGCGGGGCGAGGGCGAACATGGAAAACGCCTTGAGCGCCGACAGCACGTGCGCGCCGGAGCGGTCGGAGATATCCTTGAGGATCGCCAGATTGCGCTCGATGGCCATCTCGTCCACCACGAAACAGGGGGTAGGCACGCGGGAGAGCTCGAAGCGGCGGAAGGCGCCAGCGTCACCGGCCTGGGTTTGCATCACATCTGCCATATCCGGCGTCTCCGTGAGGCGGAGAGGCCGGGGGGCGCTGCCCCCCGGACTCCCCGAGGTATTTTCAAACAGAAGAAAGGGCGCGGGCGCCCGTTGCCCACAAGGTCAGAAAGAGACCGGACCGTCGAGTTCATGGACCTGCCACGGCAGGCCGTGAGTGTTCAGCATGTCCATGAAGTCATCGGGGTCGAGCTGTTCCATGTTCCACACGCCCGGTTCCACCCAGTTGCCCTTGAGCACCTGCGCCGCGCCGATCATCGCAGGCACGCCGGTGGTGTAGCTAACCGCTTGGCTACCCACTTCGCGGAAGCATTCCTCGTGGTCGCAGATGTTGTAGATGTAATAGGTCTTCTCGCCCGAGCCGTCCTTGGCCTGGCCCGTGGCGATATCGCCGATGCAGGCCTTGCCCTTGGTTTCCTCGGCCAAGGTGCCGGGGTCGGGCAGCAGGGTTTTCAGGAACTGGATCGGGATGATTTCCTTGCCGTCATGCATGACCGGGTCGATGCGGGTCATGCCGACGTTTTCCAGCACGCGTGCGTGCATGATATAGGCATCGCCGAATGTCATCCAGAAGCGGGCGCGCTCGATCTCGGGGAAGTGGGTCGAGAGACTCTCCAGTTCCTCGTGATACATCAGGTACATGTTCTTGGGCCCGATGCCGGGGAAGTCGAACTCGACCTTGTGGGTCATGGCGGGCGTGACCTGCCAGTCACCGTTTTCCCAGTGCCGCGCCTCGGCCAGAACCTCGCGCAGGTTGATCTCGGGGTTGAAATTGGTGGCAAAGGCCTGCTCGTTCGAACCGCCATTGGCGTCCAGCACGTCGATCTGGCGGATGGTTTCGAGCTTGTGCTTTTTCAGCCAGGTGGCAAAGACCGAGGTCACGCCCGGATCGAAGCCGGACCCCAAGATTGCGGTCAGACCCGCCTCCTTGAACTTGTCCTGATAGGCCCATTGCCAGTGGTATTCGAACTTGGCCACATCCTCGGGCTCATAGTTGGCGGTATCGAGGTAGTGGCACCCGGCCTCGAGGCAGGCATCCATCAGCTTGAGGTCCTGATAGGGCAGGGCGAGGTTCACGAGGATCTCGGCGCCTGTCTCCTTGATGAGCGCGACGGTGGCGGCCACGTCCATCGCATCCAGCGCGGCGGTCTGGATGGTGACCCCGGTGCGCTCCTTGACCGAGGCGGCGATGGCGTCGCATTTCGCCTTGGTCCGGCTGGCCAGAGTGATCTCGGTGAAGATGTCGGAATTCATGGCCATCTTGTGAACGGCGGCGTGGCTGACGCCACCTGCGCCGACAACGAGTGTTTTGCCCATGGGAAAGTCTCCTCTGGCTGGTGGGTTATTCGTAATAGGTGTATCTCTTTTCGGAGGAGACTAACACCGTTGCGGAGTAATCAGGTGGTTCGGTTGTGACCGTGCCTGAAAAGGTCTGGGCTGTTGTTCGTGCCCAGTTAGTTTCAGTATTTTCGCGTAGCAAGAAAAACATGGCTATGACCCGTTTCCATGAAGGCCTGCAAGAATGTCATCGTAGATGTTCTGGATCTGAGCAGTGCAGGAAGCCAAAGCGGCATATTCTACACGATCAAAATACGATACAATGCGACCCAATCTTTCGGTTGTTGCCTCAAGCTCGGCTAAGGTGAGGTTCATCTGAATGCCATTCATCATGGTAAAGATCACAACGCTTGTCCGCGCGCCGTCGTTCACACGAACGCCGCTGATCCCGTGCGCGAGCCGGTTCCGAATGTGAAGGCCGCCCGCGACCTGGCTGTAGATCTCGTCAATGAGAGCCATGTGGCTGGGTTTGTTTAGCGCGATGGTCTTGTGCAGGTCTTGCCAACGATTCAAGGAACGAAGGATGCCATGGGTCGGCTGATGTCCCGCGACCCTTTCCAGTTGTGTGATGGACTTTCTCAACTCGTCTTCAAGATACGCCCACATGAAGAAATGCGCACCCACCGCTTCTCGCAGATCACGCAAGCCGAATGTTTCAGGGATTGATGGCCCGCCGTGGTCGCAGCTCGGTCTTTGTTTCATTCGTAGTAGGTGTAGCCGTTGATGCTGTCGCGGTAGGCGCCGATGATCAGCTTGCGTTCGCTGGCCTTGAGGCAACCGTTAGAAATGGCGCCATCGACCAGCTTGCGAAAGGCGGCGACGCAATCGGCCGGGTCGTATTCGACATAAGAGAGCACCTCGGAAATGGTGTCGCCCTCCTGCTCGTGCAGCAAGTCGAACCCGCCATCGGCGCGCAGGTCGATGGTGACCACGTTGGTGTCGCCAAAGAGGTTGTGCAGATCGCCCAAAGTCTCCTGATAGGCGCCGACGAAGAAGACACCGAGGTAATAGTCCTGATCCTCTGGCAGCGAATGAACCGGCAAGGAGGGCGATACGCCGTCTGTCAGGATGAAGCGGTCGACCTTGCCGTCGCTGTCGCAGGTGATGTCGGACAGGACCGCGCGGCGGTCGGGCGCCTCGTTCAGCATCTGAAGCGGCACGATCGGATGCAACTGGTCGATGGCCCAGACATCGGGCAGCGACTGGAACAGGGAAAAGTTGCAGTGGTAGATATCGGCGATCTTTTCCATCTGGGCGTCCAGATCGGTCTCGGCCTCGACCTCGGCCACCATGGTCTTGATCCGCGCCATCAGCGACAGATAGATCCGTTCGGCCCGGGCCATCTGGCGCAGATCGACATAGCCACGGCGAAACAGGGCCCGCAATTCGTTGCGATAGAATGTGGCGTCGTTCCAGCATTCCTGAAGCCGCGCGGGCGTCAGATAGCCGTTCACTGCTGCCAGGTCGGTGACCAGATGGTGATCGTCGGGCTCGGTACCCGGCGCGGTGGGCGCGTCGTACAGCGTGCTTTCGAGCACGTTGAACACCAGCAGCGACGAGGTTGCCACCACCGCGCGGCCGCTTTCGGTGACGATGGTGGGATGCGCGATGCCGGCCTCGTCCATCGCATAGGCCACTGTTTCCACCACGTTGGCGCAATATTCCTCGACCGTGTAGTTGATCGAGTTCTCGGTGGCGCGTTTCTCGCCGGTGTAATCGACACCCATGCCGCCGCCCAGGTCCAGATGGCTGAGCGGCACGCCCTCGGCGCTGAGTTCGGTGAAATAGCGGCAGGCCTCGCCCACGGCGCGGCGCACGTCGTTGACGTCGGGCACCTGGCTGCCTAGATGCGAGTGCTGAAGTTTCAGGCAATGGATCAGCCCGGCATCGCGCAGCTTGTCGACCACGCGCACGAGCTGGTCGGTATTCATGCCGAAGGAAGAACGGTCGCCCGAGCTTTCGACCCATTTGCCGCTCAGCTGGTTGGTGAGCTTCACGCGCACACCCAGAAGCGGCTCGATCCCCAGCTCGTTGTAGACCTCGATAACGGTATCGGCCTCTTTCGGGCTTTCCAGCACGATGACGGTGTTGAACCCCAGCTTGCGGCTGAGGATGGCGAGGCGGATGAACTCGGCATCCTTGACCCCGTTGCAGACGATCAGCGCGTCCGAGGCCAGCTTGTGCGCCAACGCGATCACCAGTTCGGGTTTCGATCCAGCCTCAAGCCCGTAACTGTAGCGATGGCCGAACTCGACAATGCGGTCGATCACCTGCGCCTGCTGGTTGACCTTGATCGGAAACACGCCGCGATAGGCGCCCTTGTAGCCCGAGCGTTTGATGGCATCGGCGAAACTGTCGTTGATATGGGCGATCTCGTTCTCAAGATAGGAACTGATCCGCAGGATCATCGGGGCGCGAATGCCGCGCTGTTCCAGATCGTGCAGGATGCCGGGCAGGCTGACCGCGTCGGCCTCGGGGCGGAGCGGGTTTTTCAGCCCGATCTCACCCTCTTCTGTCACCACAATCAGGCCCTTGCCCCATTTGTCCACGCCATAGATGGAATGCGGTGCGTCAAGAGGATGTTTCAATCGGGTCGGCCTTTCCTGCGGCTGGGGCTCCGGTGTCGGTCGCCCTTTAAAGGCGGGGTTCGATTCGTCCAAGGCCAAACTTGCGGTGACCGCCAAGAGGCGTGCGAAACGGACTTCGGGTCGTTCGCGACCTGTTTTCCTAGTCGTTTTCAGGTAAGCATAACCAAGGATCGCAACAACTTGAAACCGTTTGTGGCGATTTGCCGGGAATCGGATGCGGATGGCGCGTGATGTTACCCGTTGCGCTGTTCCATATGCTCGGCCAGCGAGTCGCGCGCGCCTCGGATATGTTCGGCGGTCAGGGCGGCTGCGCGTTCGGCCTCTCCCTTGGCGCAGGCGTCGAGAATGGCGAGATGTTCGCGGCGGGCGCGCTCCATCCCGTCGCTCAGCACCAGTTGCGCGCGCAGATAGCGGTCGATCCGGTCCATCGCGTTTTCGATGACCCCCAGGTGATAGGGCAGGGCCGAGGCGCGGTAGAGCGTTTCGTGAAACTCACGGTTCAGGTCACCATAGTGCATCGGGTCGCTGGCGGCTGCAAAGCGTTCCAGGCAGGTGCGGGCGGTGTCGATCACCTCGGCCGTCATGTTGGGCACGGCCCGGCGCATCACCTCGGCCTCGACCAGCGCGCGGAAATCGAAGATCTCGGTCGCCTCGGCCATCGACAGGCCCGCCACCACGGCGCCCTTGTAGCGTTCGGTCTTCACCAACCCTTGCTGCTCCAGCATGGTCAGCGCCTCGCGCACCGGGATGCGGCTGGTGTTGAAACTGCGCGCGATCTCGTCCTGGCGCAGCGGTTCACCATCGGCCAGGTCGCCCTCGACAATCGCGCGGCGCAGGGCGGCAAAGATGATACTGGCCGCCGAGGCCGAGCGCCCAATGTCAACGGTTTGAAATTTCGCCATTTTCCACGCTGTCAGCTACCGCTTTTCCCGCAGGCTAACGCAACACGGCGGGGATGTAAAAATTTTATATTGAATATTGGATCCAATATCCGATAACAAGAGGGCATCTCGACTCAGGGCGGGTCCGGTGATCCGCGACGAAAGGACATTCCATGACCCAGACCGTTTTCTCCGGCACCATGCCGGCGCTGATGACCCCCTGCACCCCCGACCGCCGACCCGATTTCGACGCGCTGGTGCGCAAGGGGCGCGAGATGATCGCTGTTGGCATGTCGGCGGTGGTCTATTGCGGCTCGATGGGGGACTGGCCGCTGTTGACCGATGCCGAACGGATGGAGGGCGTGGCGCGCCTGACCGCCGCCGGGGTGCCGGTGATCGTGGGAACGGGGGCGGTCAACACCGCCTCGGCCGTTGCCCATGCCCGCCACGCGGCCGAGGTCGGCGCGCGCGGTTTGATGGTGATCCCGCGCGTGTTGTCGCGCGGCAGTTCGATGGCGGCGCAACGCGCTCATTTCGCGGCGATCCTGTCGGCGGCGCCCAACCTGCCGGCGGTGATCTACAACAGCCCCTACTACGGCTTTGCCACCCGCGCCGATCTGTTCTTTGACCTGCGCCGGGCGCATCCCAACCTGATCGGGTTCAAGGAGTTCGGCGGCAAGGCCGACCTGCGCTATGCCGCCGAGGCGATCACTTCGCAGGACGATGGTGTGACGCTGATGGTCGGGGTCGATACCGCCGTCTTTCATGGTTTCGTCAATTGCGGGGCCGAGGGGGCGATCACCGGTATCGGCAACGCGCTGCCGCGCGAGGTGCTGCATCTGGTCGTGCTCTGCCGCCGTGCGGCGGCGGGCGATCCGGTGGCGCGGCAGCGCGCGCAGGAGCTGGAAGAGGCGCTGGGGGTATTGTCGTCCTTTGACGAGGGGCCGGACCTTGTCCTTTACTACAAGCATCTGATGGTGCTGAACGGCGAGCCGGAATACAGCCTGCATTTCAACGAGACCGACGCGTTGAGCGACAGCCAGCGCGGCTATGTCGAGCGGCAATACGCCCTGTTCCGCGCCTGGTATGCCGGTTGGTCGCAGCAGCTCGACCTGGCGGCCTGAGGCGACGAGCATGGAGTATCGCAATTTCATCGGCGGCGACTGGGTCGCCTGCGGTACGGGCCGCGCCAATGTGAACCCCTCGGATGTGACCGATATCGTCGGTCACGCGGCGCAGGCCGGAGAGGGGGAGTTGGATGCCGCCATTGCCGCCGCCCAAGCGGCCGCACCGCTTTGGGCCGCATCGACCCCGCAACAGCGCTTCGATGCGCTTGATTTCACCGGCACCGAGTTGTTGGCGCGCAAGGAGGAACTGGGGCGGCTCTTGTCGCGGGAAGAGGGCAAGACGCTGGCCGAGGGGATCGGCGAAGTGGCGCGGGCCGGGCAGATCTTCAAGTTCTTTGCCGGTGAGGCGCTGCGCCAGACCGGCGACCGGCTGGCCTCGGTCCGACCCGGGGTCGAGGTCGAGGTCACCCGCGCGCCTGTGGGCGTAGTCGGGCTGATCACGCCCTGGAACTTTCCCATCGCGATCCCGGCCTGGAAAGTCGCCCCGGCGCTGGCCCATGGCAATGCGGTGGTGCTGAAACCCGCCGACCTGGTGCCGGGATGTGCTCATGCGCTGGTCGAGATTCTGTCGCGCGCGGGCCTGCCCGCAGGCGTGGTGAACCTGGTGATGGGGCGCGGGTCCGAGCTGGGTCCGCGTCTGGTAGCGGATGCGCGGGTGAACGCGATTTCCTTCACCGGGTCGGTGCCCACCGGGCGCGGTATCGCGGCGGCCTGTGGGGCGGCGATGAAGAAGGTGCAGCTGGAGATGGGCGGCAAGAACCCGATGGTGGTTCTGGACGATGCCGATCTGGATCTGGCGGTGGCCGGCTGCCTCAATGGCGCGTTCTTTTCCACCGGCCAGCGCTGCACCGCCTCGTCGCGGCTGATCGTGACCGAGGGCGTGCATGACCGTTTCGTGGCGGCGCTGACGGCGGCGATGCGCGATCTTCGGGTGGGCGATGCGCTGGACCCGGCAACCCAGATGGGGCCGGTTGTGGATGCGCGGCAGTTGGAGCAGAACCTGGACTATATCGAGATCGCGCGAAGTGAAGGCGGCACTGTCACCGGCGGCGAGCGGTTGGAGCTGGACAAGGACGGGTTCTACATGGCCCCGGCCCTGATAACCGAAACCACGCCCGACATGCGTATCAACCGCGAAGAGGTGTTCGGCCCCGTCGCCTCGGTCCTTTGCGTGCGGGACTATGACGAGGCGCTGGCGGTGGCAAATGCCACCGAATTCGGCCTGTCGGCAGGGATTTGCACCACCTCGCTGAAACATGCGAGCCATTTCAAGGCCAATGCGCGCGCGGGCATGGTGATGGTCAACCTGCCCACCGCTGGGGTGGACTATCATGTGCCCTTTGGCGGCACCAAGGGGTCGAGCCATGGGGCGCGCGAACAGGGGACCTATGCCACCGAGTTCTACACCACCGTCAAGACCGCCTATACGCTGCCATGACACGCGGTGTCGAGGTCATCGTCATCGGGGCTGGCGTGGTCGGCATCACCTGCGCGCTGGCCCTGCAAGTGGCTGGCTACACAGTCACGGTGCTGGACCGCAAGGGGGTCGCGGCCGAGGCGTCGGCGGGTAATGCCGGGGCTTTTGCCTTTGCCGATGTGATCCCGCTGGCGACGCCGGGGATCATGCGCAAGGCGCCGAAATGGCTGCTTGATCCGCTGGGTCCGCTGTCGGTCCCGCCCGGTTACGCCGCGCGGATCGCGCCCTGGATGGTCCGGTTCTGGCGGGCCAGTTGGCGCGACCGCTATGCCAGTGCGCTGGCAGCGCAGGCGGCGCTGATGCGGCTGAGCGCCGAGGCGCTGGACACGCTGATTGCCGAGACCGGCGCGCGGGCGCTGGTCCGCGACGAGGGGCAATTGCAGCTCTACGAAGGGCAGCGCGCCTATGAGGCGAGCCTGCCCGGCTGGGAGACCCGCGCAGCCCATGGGGTCGCGTTCCACCTGCTCGACCGGCCCGAGGCGATTGCCGAGATCCAGCCGGGCCTGTCGCCACGCTTCACCCATGCCGGATTCACCCCCGGTTGGCGCAATGTGACCGATCCCGCGCAATGGGTCGCGCATCTGGCGGATGTCTTCCGGGCGCGGGGCGGTCGGATCGAGATCGCCGAGGTCCGTGCCTTGCGGCAAGAGGGTGAGACGGTGACGATCGACTGTGCCGATGGTGCCCGCCGGGCGGACCGGGCGGTGATCTGCGCCGGGGCCTGGTCGCATCACTTGGCGCGGACGCTGGGCGACGACATCCCGCTGGAAACCGAGCGCGGCTATAACACCACCCTGCCTGCGGGCGCCTTCGATCTGCGCACGCATCTCACTTTTCCCGATCACGGTTTTGTTGTCTCGCGCATCGGGCAGGGTGTGCGTGTCGGCGGCGCGGTGGAGCTGGGCGGGTTGAAACGCCCGCCCAACTGGCGTCGGGCCGAAGTGCTGCTCGACAAGGCGCGCGGTTTCCTGCCCGGTCTGCGAGCCGAGGGTGGGACACAGTGGATGGGGTTCCGCCCCTCGCTGCCTGACAGCCTGCCGGTGATCGGCCCGGCCCCGTGCGCGGATCGCGTCACCTATGCCTTTGGCCACGGCCATCTGGGCCTGACCCAATCGGCGGGCACGGCGGCGCTGGTCGCTGCGCTTGTCACCGGGGCCGCGCCCCGGATCGACCTTTCCCCCTACGCTGCAACCCGTTTCTGAGGCACCATGACCCAGTTCACCTTTTCCTGTATCGACGGCCACACCTGCGGCAACCCTGTGCGCGTGGTCACCGGTGGCGCGCCGCGTCTGGAGGGCGCCACCATGCTGGAGCGCCGGGCGCATTTCCAGGCCGAGTTCGACTGGATCCGCACCGGTCTGATGTTCGAGCCGCGCGGCCATGACCAGATGTCGGGCAGCATCCTCTATCCCCCGACGCGCGCGGATTGCGATGTGGGGGTTCTCTATATCGAGACCTCGGGCTGTCTGCCGATGTGCGGGCATGGCACCATCGGCACGGTGACAACCGCCATCGAACACGGGCTGGTCACGCCGCGCACACCCGGTGTGCTGCGGCTGGATACGCCTGCCGGGCTGGTGGTGGCGGAATACCGGCAAGAGGGGCGGTTTGTCGAAGAGGTGCGGCTGACCAATGTGCCCGCCTATCTGCATGCCTCGGGTCTGAGCGCCTATGTCGAGGGGCTGGGCGAGGTCTCGGTCGATGTCGCCTATGGCGGTAATTTCTACGCCATTGTCGAGCCGCAGGCGGTGTTCCGCGATATTGCCGATCACCGGGCGCTGGACCTCGTGGGGTGGAGCCCGCGCCTACGCGCGGCGCTGAACGAGAAGTACACGTTCACCCACCCCGAGAAACCCGAGATCCAGGGGCTGTCGCATATCCTCTGGACCGGGCAGCCGACCCAGCCCGGCGCGGATGCGCGCAACGCGGTGTTCTATGGCGAAAAGGCCATCGACCGGTCGCCCTGTGGCACCGGAACCTCGGCCCGGATGGCGCAGCTGGCGGCGCGCGGCGCCTTGCGTCCCGGCGACGATTTCGTGCACGAGTCCATCATCGGCTCGCTGTTTCATGGCCGGGTCGAAGCGGCGGCAGAGGTCGGCGGCAGGCCGGGTATCATCCCCTCGATTGGCGGCTGGGCGCGGGTCACCGGCTTCAACACCATCTTCATTGACGCGCGCGACCCCTATGCCCATGGTTTCGTGGTGGCCTGAACAGGGAGGCGGGATGGCACACTGCATCGTGGCGGCCGAGGCGTCGGGGCCGGTTCTGGTCTTTGACGAGGGGTTGAGTTTCTGGGGCGGGGTCGATCCCGAGACGGGCCGGGTGATCGACGCGCATCACCCCCAACACGGCGCCGCATTGGCCGGGGCGGTGGTGATGATGCCGACAAGCCGGGGGTCATGCTCGGGCAGTGGCGTGCTGCTGGCGCTGGCGCTGAATGGCCACGCCCCGGCGGCGCTGGTGTTCCGTGAGGGCGAGGATATCCTGACACTCGGTGCCTTGGTCGCAGTCTGGATGTATGACCGGCCGGTCGCGGTGCTGCGCCTGTCGGCGTCGGAGTATGACGCGCTGGCGAAAGAGCCTTTGGCCGCGGTGACGCCTGATCGGCTGACGGCAGGGGCGCTGTCGCTGACATTGGAATCGCTCGCGGGCGAGATGTTGGACCTGAGCGCGGTGGACCGCGCCATGCTCTCCGAGGCGGCCGCGCCGCCGGTGCGGCTGGCGATGCGGATCATCTGCGCCATGGCGGCGGCGCAGGGGGCCGAACGGCTGACCGATGTCAGCCGCGCCCATATCGACGGCTGCATCTATCACAGTGAGGCCAATCTGCGTTTTGCCGAGGATATGGCCGCGATGGGCGGGCGGGTCTGTATCCCCACCACGATGAACGCGATCTCGGTCGATCATGCCAACTGGCGCGCGCAGGGCGTGCCGCCTGCGTTCGGCGGGCCGGCCAGTCGGCTGGCCGATGCCTATCTGCGGATGGGCGCGCGACCCAGTTTCACCTGTGCGCCCTATCTGCTGGAGGACATACCAAAGGTGGGCGAGGCCATCGCCTGGGCCGAGTCGAACGCGGTGGTCTATGCCAACAGCGTGCTGGCTGCGCGCAGCGTCAAACATCCCGATTACCTCGACCTGTGCATGGCGCTGACGGGCAGGGCGCCGCTGGCTGGCGTCTATCTGGATGCCAATCGAAAGGCGCAGGTGGAAATCCGGGTAGAGCGGCCTGAGGACGCAGACGACGCGTTCTGGCCGCTCTTGGGCTATCTGGCCGGGCGGCTGGCGCCGGACCGTATCCCTCTCCTCACCGGGCTGGAGGACAGCGCGCCGTCCGAGGATGACCTCAAGGCGCTCTGTGCTGCTTTCGGCACCACTTCGGCGGCGGCGATGCTGCATGTAGCGGGTGTCACGCCCGAGGCTGAAGGAGCCCTGGCCGAGGGAGCGGCGCGTATGGCTATCGTGCCGGGGGACTTCGCCCGCGCATGGGCGCAGTTCAATCCCGGGCCCGCGCGGGTGGAACTGGTGGCCATCGGCAGTCCGCATGCCTCGGCCCATGAATGTCGGGTATTGGCGGACCTGCTGGACGGGCGCCGGATCGCCAAGGGAGCCGCCGCCATTGTCACGATTGGCCGGGGCGAGCGTGACAAGTTAGCAGGCGACGGGGTATTGGCGCGCCTGCAAGCCTCGGGTGTGCAAGTCATCCCGGACCTCTGCTGGTGTTCGGTGACCGAGCCGGTACTGCCGCCCACCACGCGTACCATCATGACCAATTCGGGCAAATACGCCCATTACGGGCCGGGCCTGTCGGGCCGCGCCATGCGGTTCGGCAGCCTTGCGCACTGCGTCGAGGCCGCTGTGAGCGGACATGCGCCGGGGCGTCCCGGGTGGATTACCTGAGAAGGCTGAAAAATGCGCAGCAGCAAGACCATCCATGTGATTTCCGCCCATGCCGAGGGCGAGGTGGGCGATGTCATCGTTGGCGGCGTCGCGCCGCCACCGGGCGAGACCCTGTGGGCGCAGCGCAACTGGATCGCGCGCGACGGGCGGCTGAGGAACTTCATGCTGAACGAGCCGCGTGGCGGCGTGTTCCGGCATGTCAACCTGTTGGTGCCGCCCAAGGACCCGCGCGCCGATGCGGCCTTTATCATCATGGAACCCGAGGACACGCCGCCGATGTCCGGGTCGAACTCGATCTGCGTGGCGACCGTGCTGCTCGACAGCGGGTTGGTCGAAATGGTCGAGCCGGTGACCGAACTCGTGCTCGAAGCCCCCGGAGGGCTGGTGGATGTGCGAGCCGAATGCCGGAGTGGGAAGGCCGAGCGCATATTCGTGCGCAACCTGCCGTCCTTTGCCGCGCAGATCGATGTCTCGCTGGATGTGCCCGGTGTCGGGCGGGTGACTGTGGACACGGCCTTTGGTGGAGACAGTTTCGTTGTGGTTCGACCGCAGGATTTAGGCGTGCAAATCGCCCGAGACCGGGCGCGGGACCTGGCCGAAATGGGCATCGCCATCACCAATGCGGCCAATGCGCAGCTGGGCTTTCACCACCCGGAAAGCCCGGAGTGGCGGCATATCTCCTTTTGCCTCTTTGCAGGTGAGATCGAACGGCGGGACGGGGTCTTGCGCGCCGCTTCCGCCGTGGCGATCCAGCCCGGCAAGATCGACCGCTCGCCCACCGGCACCGCCGTGTCGGCGCGTATGGCGATCCTGCATGCGCGGGGCGAGATGGCCGAGGGGGAACAGTTTGTCGCGACCTCGATCATCGGGTCCAAATTCTCCGGTCGCATTGCCGGGCTGACAAGCGTCGGCGACCGCCCGGCAATCCTTCCCGAGATTTCGGGGCGGGGCTGGATCACCGGCATTCATCAGCACATGCTGGACCCCAGCGACCCCTGGCCCGAAGGATATCGCCTGCGCGATACTTGGGGAGTCTGACGCGTGATTTCATTTTGTTTTCGTAAATTATGGTTATAATGCAAATATATACATGAAACTAAAAATTTAGTTTGACAATTTGCGCGCCCATGTGAAAGCTAAATGACAGTCAGGTGCCGCAGAGCATTTCTGGCGTTGCAGACAACAGGGAGGAAAAGATGCGCAGGTATCTTTTGTCCGCAGCCGCGGTATGCGCCGTGGTCGCGGGACAGGCAGCCTATGCCGACGAGGCCGCTGCCAAGAAGTGGATTGACGAAGAGTTCCAGCCCTCGGTCCTGTCCAAGGACGAGCAAATGGCCGAGATGCAATGGTTCATCAAGGCGGCCGAGCCTTATGCGGGCATGGAAATCAACGTGCTGTCCGAGGGCATTCCCACGCACAGCTACGAATCCGAAGTGCTGACCAAGGCATTCGAGGAAATCACCGGCATCAAGGTGAACCACCAGATCCTGGGCGAGGGCGAGGTCGTTCAGGCCGTGCAGACCCAGATGCAGACCAAGCGGAACCTGTATGACGCCTATGTCAACGATTCCGACTTGATCGGCACCCATTCGCGCCTTCAACTGGCATATAACCTGACCGACATGATGGCGGGTGATTTCAAGGACGTGACCAACCCCGGTCTCGACCTGGATGATTTCATGGGCACTCAGTTCACCACCGGTCCCGATGGCGATCTGTACCAGCTGCCCGACCAGCAATTCGCCAACCTCTACTGGTTCCGCAAGGATTGGTTCGACCGCGAGGACCTGAAAGCGGCGTTCAAGGCCAAATATGGCTACGAGCTGGGCGTGCCGGTCAACTGGTCGGCCTATGAGGATATCGCCGAGTTCTTCAGCGAGGACGTCAAGGAAATCGACGGCACCGCGATCTATGGCCACATGGATTACGGCAAGCGCGCGCCTGACCTCGGCTGGCGGATGACCGACGCCTGGCTGTCGATGGCCGGTGCCGGATCCAAGGGTGAGCCCAACGGTATCCCGATCGACGAATGGGGTATTCGCATGGAAGCCGGTTCGTGCAACCCGGCGGGTGCCAGCGTGACCCGCGGTGGCGCGGCAAACGGCCCGGCGGCGGTCTATGCGATTCGCAAGTGGGACGAATGGCTGCGCAAATATGCGCCTCCGGGTGCGGCGTCTTATGACTTCTACCAGTCGCTGCCGGCACTGGCCCAAGGCAACGTGGCCCAGCAGATCTTCTGGTACACCGCCTTTACTGCCGATATGGTCAAGCCGCAGTCCGAAGGCAACAACACCGTGGATGGTGACGGCAACCCGCTGTGGCGGATGGCGCCCAGCCCGCATGGCCCCTATTGGGAAGACGGCCAGAAGGTCGGCTATCAGGACGTGGGATCGTGGACCATTCTCAACTCCACCCCGCTGGATCGTGCACAGGCGGCTTGGCTCTATGCCCAGTTCGTGGTCTCCAAGACCGTCGACGTGAAGAAAAGCCATGTTGGCTTGACCTTCATCCGCGACAGCTCGGTGAATCACGAGAGCTTCTCGGAACGCGCGCCGAAACTGGGTGGCCTGGTGGAATTCTATCGCTCGCCCGACCGCGTGCGCTGGTCGCCCACCGGCATCAACGTGCCTGACTACCCGAAGCTTGCCCAGATCTGGTGGCAGCAAATCGGTGACGTGAACTCGGGTGCCTTTACTCCGCAAGAGGCGATGGACCGTCTGGCGTTCGAAATGGACACCGTGATGGCCCGGATGCAGGCTGCGGACGAGGCGGCGAATGTCTATGGCGGCTGTGGCCCGCGCCTGAACGAAGAGAAGGACGCGGAATGGTGGTTCGCCAATGGCGGTGCCAAGCCCAAGCTGGACAACGAAAAGCCGCAGGGCGAGACCGTCAACTATGACGAGCTGGTCGCCCGCTGGTCCAAGAACTGATCTGGCTTCCTGATGGGCGGGGTCGTAAGTGAACCCGCCCACCCTCAGCCCCGGGGAACCTTCCGGTCTCCGGGGCCTCTCTGACCAAAAGAACCGGCCGAAAGCTTTGGGACGATGGCACTCGAACTTAGAAACGTAACCAAGCGCGTCGGCGCCAACCTGCATATCAAGGAAACCTCTCTGGTCCTTGAGACAGGTCACTTCAATGTCCTGCTCGGTGCGACCGGCGCTGGCAAGACCTCGCTGATCAAGATGATGGCCGGGCTCGACCCGGTGGCCAGCGGTCAAATCCTGATGGATGGCCAGGACGTGACCGGGCAGAGCACCCAGAAACGCAACATCAGCCTGGTGCACCAGTTTTTCATCAACTATCCGCATATGACGGTGTTCGACAACATTGCCTCGCCGCTCAAGGTGGCGGGCCTGCCGAAATCCGAGATACAGGGCCGGGTCGAACATGCCGCCGATATCCTGAAGCTGCGCCCGATGCTGCACCGGCGCCCGCACGAGCTGTCGGGCGGCCAGCAGCAACGCACCGCGCTGGCGCGTGCGATTGCCAAGGAAAGCCGCGCTGTGTTCCTGGACGAGCCGCTGGCCAATCTCGACTATAAACTGCGCGAGGAGTTGCGCGACCAGCTGCCCGACCTGTTCGCGGGCCGAGGCGCGGTGGTGGTCTATGCGACCTCGGAGCCTGAAGAAGCGCTGCTTCTGGGCGGGTATACGGCGCTGATGGAGGATGGCCGGGTAACCCAGTTCGGTCGCACCGCCGAGATCTATCGCGATCCTTCCAATGTACTGGCCGCGCAGGTGTTCTCGGACCCGCCGATCAACACGGCCGAGATCGTCAAGCAGGGCGATATCGCGCGCATGGGCACCGATGTCACCTGGACGCTCAGCGGACCGGCTGCTGGTCTGGCGGATGGCGCTTATGTCATCGCGATCCGGCCCCATCACGTATCGCCCGTCGCCTCGTCCGAGGCCACTGTCACCCTGTCCGGCCGGGTGCAGGTGACCGAGCTTTCGGGCTCGGAAAGCTCGGCGCATTTCGACATGGGCAGCGGCAGTTGGGTGTCGCTGGCACCGGGCGTTCACCCGTACCGGGTGGGCGAAATGCATGATTTCCATATGGATCCGTCGGCGGCCTATGTGTTTGCGCCCGATGGCTCCCGCGTGGCGTGAGGCGCAGATGGCGAAAATTACACTCTCCAAGCTGCGACACAGCTATTATCCGAACCCGAAAACGCCCGATGACTACGCGTTGAAGGAGATCGACCTCGACTGGACCGATGGCGGCGCCTATGCGCTGCTGGGGCCGTCGGGCTGTGGCAAGTCCACGCTTCTGAACATCATCTCGGGCCTGCTGGTCCCGTCCGAGGGGCGGATCCTGTTCGACGGGCAGGACGTGACCGAATTGCCTCCAGACAAACGCAACATCGCGCAGGTGTTCCAGTTTCCGGTGATCTACGACACGATGACCGTCTACGACAACCTCGCCTTTCCCCTGCGCAACCGGGGCCGGGATGAGGCCACGGTGCGCGAGCGCGTGACTGCCATTGCCGAGATGCTGGAACTGTCCGACCTGCTCGACCGCAAGGCCGCGCATCTGAGCCCGGACAACAAGCAGAAGATCTCGATGGGCCGGGGACTGGTGCGTCAGGACGTCAACGTGGTGATGTTCGACGAACCGCTTACCGTGATCGACCCGCATCTGAAGTGGAAGCTGCGCTCCAAGCTCAAGGAACTGCACCAGCGGGTGCGCGCCACCATGATCTATGTCACCCATGACCAGACCGAGGCGCTGACATTCGCCGATCAGGTGGTGGTGATGCAAGAGGGCGAGGTGGTGCAGATCGGCACCCCGGTCGAACTGTTCGACCGGCCCGCCCATACCTTTGTGGGCCATTTCATCGGCTCGCCCGGCATGAACATCCTGCCCGCCGACCTGTCGGATGGGGTGGCACGGTTCGCCGGTCAGGCGATCCCGCTCGAAGGGCCGATCACCGCTATGCCTGGCGCCCGGACCGAGATCGGCGTCCGCCCTGAATTTGTATCGCTGTGCCAGTCGGGCCTGCCCGCGACCGTCACCAAGGTCTCGGATGTGGGGCGGCATACGGTGGTGGAATGCGACGTGGCCGGCAGCCGCGTCAATGCCATCGTCAGTGGACCCGGCCCTGAACGGGGCGCGATGGTGCAACTGGATTTCCGCCGCGACCAGACCCGGCTGTATGCCGATGGCTGGCTGGCGACCGAGGCCGCGGAGGGCGCCGCATGAAGACCGAAAATCAAAAGGCCTGGTTCTTTGTCCTGCCGGTGTTGTTGTTGGTGGCGTTCAACGCGCTGATCCCGATGATGACGGTGGTCAACTATTCGGTGCAGGAGACGTTCGGCGACAACCTGTTCTTCTGGCAGGGGCTGGGTTGGTTCGAGCAGATCCTGCGCTCGGACCGGTTTCACGCGGCGCTGGGGCGGCAGTTCCTGTTCACCTTCCTGATCCTGATCATCGAGGTGCCGCTGGGCATCGCCATTGCTCTGTCGATGCCGCGCAAAGGGTTCTGGGTGCCGGTCTGCCTGGTGCTGATGGCGCTGCCGATGCTGATCCCGTGGAACGTTGTGGGGGCGATGTGGAACATCTTTACCCTGCCAGACATTGGCCTGTTGGGCTATTTCCTGAACCATGTCATGGGCATAAACTATGACATGACGCAGGACCCGCTGGCGGCCTGGATCACCATCGTCACCATGGATGTCTGGCACTGGACCTCGTTGGTGGTGCTGCTCAGCTATGCGGGCCTCGTGTCGATCCCTGACGCCTATTATCAGGCGGCCAAGATCGACGGGGCGTCGAACTGGGCGGTATTCCGGTTCATCCAGCTGCCCAAAATGAAAACGGTTCTGACCATCGCGATCCTTCTCAGGTTCATGGATAGCTTCAACATCTATACCGAGCCTTTCGTGATGACCGGGGGCGGTCCCGGCAACTCGACCACGCTTTTGTCCATCGACCTGGTCAAGATCGCGCTGGGGCAGTTCGACCTGGGTCCGGCGGCCGCGATGAGCCTGATCTATTTCGCCATTACCCTGCTGGTCAGCTGGCTGTTCTACACGCTTATGACCAAGGACGATCAGAACTGAGGACGACAGACATGCAGAAACGAACCCTCGTCCCCATCGCCTATATCCTGTTCCTGATGCTGCCGATCTATTGGCTGGTGGCGATGAGTTTCAAGACGACCAACGAGATCCTAGCCGGGTTCTCGCTGTTCCCGCAAACCTTCACGCTGGAAAACTACCGGGTCATCTTCACCGATCCGACCTGGTATTGGGGCTATATCAACTCGATCCTCTACGTCACGCTGAACACGGTGATCTCGGTCGCGGTGTCGCTGCCGGCGGCCTATGCCTTCAGCCGGTATCGGTTCCTGGGCGACAAGCAGCTGTTCTTCTGGCTGTTGACCAACCGGATGGCGCCGGCGGCGGTGTTTGCGCTGCCGTTCTTCCAGCTCTATTCGGCTGTTGGGCTGTTTGATACCCATCTGGCGGTGGCGCTGGCGCATTGCCTGTTCAACATCCCGCTCGCGGTCTGGATCCTCGAAGGCTTCATGCGTGGCATCCCCAAGGAGCTGGACGAGACCGCCTTTGTCGACGGCTATTCCTTTCCCCGCTTCTTTGCCACCATCTTTGTCCCCTCGATCAAGGCGGGCGTCGGGGTGGCGGCCTTCTTCTGCTTCATGTTCTCGTGGGTCGAGATGCTGCTGGCCAAGACGCTGACAGCGGTCGACGCGAAGCCCATCGCGGCCACCATGACCAAGACCGCGTCAAGTGCGGGGTACGAGCTGGGCCTGCTGGCGGCGGCGGGGACATTGACGATCATTCCGGGCGCGATCGTGATCTGGTTCGTCCGCAACTACATCGCCAAGGGTTTTGCGATGGGGAGGGTGTGATGCTTTCATGGATGGCCTGGACCTGGCCCACCGCGCTTTTGTTCATCGGCATCTTCAGCGCCATCGGGGTGCTGGTGGTGCTTGAAATCCGGCACCCGGGCGGCGATGCCCGCAAGGGGGTGCTGGGCCTGACCACCACCCGGGGCGACCGGCTGTTCATCAGCCTGTTGGGCAGCAGCTATATCTTCCTGGCCTGGCTGGGGCTTGTCGGCCTGCCGCTGTGGGTGCCACTCGGGCTGGCACTGGCCTGGGGTACCTTCTGTTTCTGGAAGGTGTAAGCGCCCACCTGCTAAGAAAATAGTTTTCAACCGCCCTTTCAGCCCCTAGCATGAATCGGAACAAGGACGATGCGGAAAATCGAGCCGATGGCGCGCAAACAGGAACGCTCCCTGCTGACCGAGGTCGAACTGGAATTCATGACCGTGGTCTGGGAAATCGGCAGCGGTACCGTGCGTGATATTCTGGCCGAGCTTAACAAGGCGCAGACCCGCGCCTATACCTCGGTCGCGACGGTATTGAAGATCATGGAGCAGAAGGGCTTTCTGACCTCCGAGCGGCATGACCGCTCGCTTGTCTACCGCCCGGCCGTTCCCAAGGAAGACTACCAACGAACGACACTCAAGGACCTTTCGAGCAAGCTTTTCGACGGCGCACCGGCGGCATTGGTCGCCCGGCTTGTCGACGACGAAGAGGTGACGGACGACATGCTCGAAAGCATGCGGGCCTTGCTGAACGAAAGGTTGGGGGACAATGGACGGTGAAGTTCTTCTCAATGCCTATCTCGATCTGAATCTTCTGCTGGTCGCGGGTGTCGCGATCTGGTCGCTGCTCCGATGGGCGGTAATGAAAACCCGGCTGGGCACTGCCTATTTGCCGCAATTGCGGCTTCTGAACGGGCTGACCGTTCTGCTGGTGGCCTCGCCGTTGTTGGCGCTGATGATCACAACCTGGATTGTCGCCCATCCCCCCAATATCCCGGATTTGCTGGTGCGGCAGTACCTGCATGGCAATGTCGGTCTCAGCGCCAGCCAGTTCGAGGCCCTGCTGGGCCTGCGCGAGGATATGGTGCGCGCCCTGCTGGCACAGCACGAGGTCTGGGCCCGGGTGGTGGTGGCGGCCTTTCTGGCCGGCGCGCTGTTCTGTGCCCTGCATATGGGCCTGTCGGTGCTGCGGCTGACCCACAGTCTGCGCGGCGCCCATCTGTGGAAACGCATCGGGCGGGTGGAACTCCTGATCAGCGACACCGCCCGTGTCGCCTATTCCACCCGCGGGGTGCGCAATCGCTATGTGGTGCTGCCCTCGGCGTTGCTCGAGGCGCCGCAGGACCTGCGGATGACCGTCGCACACGAGTTGCAGCATTTCCGCCAGAGTGACATCGAATGCGAGTTCCTGCTTGAACTGTTGCGCCCGCTGCTGTTCTGGAATCCGGCCTTTTTCCTGTGGCGTCGCCAGGTGCGGATGCTGCGAGAATATGCCTGTGACCAGGCGCTGATGGCACGCCCGCATTTCGACATGCGCGCCTATTGCGAGTGCCTGATCCGGGCCTGCCAGGTGGCCGCGCAGAACCCGGTGCTTTTTGCTCGCACCACCCCCACGGTGGCCCTGGTGGACCGGCGCGAGACGCGCCGTCCCTCGACGCTACAAAGTCGCATAGTGGCGCTGACCGCCACCCGTCAGGATACCGCCGGGCCTGGGGTCTGGCTGCTCATTTCAGGGCTGCTGATGGCCTCGGTTCTGACGACGATGCTGGTCATGCAGCGTTCGTCGGACTGGAGCCATGATCGCATCATGCTGTCTACCATCGTCAATCTGGAACGCATGGCCCAGCGCAATGCGACCGTCAGCAGCCCGTTCCAGGGTGGTTTCGTGGTGGCGACAGACTGAAACGGTGGGCCGGCTTTGGGATTTGCGATTCAGCTTGGTCTGAAAACCGTCTAAGCTGTCGCAGATTTGAAACCGGAGACCCGTGATGAAAGCCGTCCTTTACCGTGCCTTTGGCGCCGCGCGCGATGTCCTGCAATTGGAGGAGCTGCCCACGCCCCGGCCCGGTCCGGGAGAGGTACTGGTCGATCTGACGTTCTCAGGTGTGAACCCTTCGGATGTCAAGGCGCGGGCCGGCGCGCGCGCCGGCGTCACCGAGCTGCCTTATCCCGCCATCGTACCCCACAGCGACGGGTCCGGTGTAATCCGTTCGGTGGGCGACGGGGTCGATGCTGGCCGGGTGGGCGAACGGGTCTGGCTGTGGAACGGGCAATGGGGCCGCGCGATGGGGACCTGTGCCGAACAGATAGCGCTGCCCTCGGAACAGGCGGTGCCGCTGCCGCCGGATGTCAGCCTGGAAACCGGTGCGGTACTGGGCATTCCCGGCCTGACGGCGGCGCATGTGGTGTTCTCGGGCGGCCCCGTCAATGGGCGGACAGTGCTTGTTCAAGGTGGCGCCGGGACGGTGGGCTATCTTGCCGTGCAACTGGCGAAATGGGGCGGCGCCCGCGTTATTGCCACTGCAAGCCCCGGCGCGACCGAGCGCCTGCGGGCGGCGGGTGCGGACGCGGTGCTGGACTATGCCGATCCGGATTTGGCCGCGGCGGTTCTGGCAGCCAATGATGACGCCCCCGTAGACCGGATCGTCGAGGTGGAGTTCGGCGCCAATGCCGAGGTGGACGCCGCCGTTATCGCGCCGAACGGGCGCATCAATGCCTATGGCTCTGCCCGGGTGATGGCTCCGGTTCTTCCTTTCTACCCGCTGATGTTCAAATCGGTGACGCTCGAAACGGCGTTGGTCTACCTGCTGGATGCCACCAACCGCCAGGCCGCGATCGACCGTGTACATGCCGCGCTGACCTCCGGCGCCCTGTCCTGCCCGATCCAGGAAACCTTTGATCTTAATGCCACCGCCGCCGCGCACGAGGCAGTTGAGCGGGGCGCGCGCAACGGCGCCATTCTGGTGCGGACCGGTGGTTGAACCGCGTCCACGAGGAGGGATCGAAAAATCGTGAGCGGTGCCGAAATTTTTCCCCCAAACCTCTTGCGCAGCCTTCCGAGGTTGCGTAGATAGCCGCTCACTGTTGGGGTGTAGCCAAGTGGTAAGGCAACGGTTTTTGGTACCGCGTACCGTAGGTTCGAATCCTACCACCCCAGCCAAATATCATTCTTACCGGATTTCGTCTGATCATCGGCCGCTGCGCTCTCAGCAACAGCCGTAGTTTCCGCCAAAAGATCAAAAGGTTGTCGGAAGGTGGCGACCACCTCCCCATCCTCCCAGGTACAGTTCGATAGCACGAAATTCAGAAGCCGCCGCTTCTCGCGGGCCGGCTGGCGTTCGAACAGGGCCTGCGCGTTCCGGGCCAGTTCGAGAATCCGCAAACCCTCTTCCATGTAGGACTGCTCGGCTTCCTCGTGGCGCTCGATGTCCCGCTGCAGGCGGCGCTGCTCCTCGCGCCACTTGCCCGACATCTCCTCAAAGAACGCGCCGGTGATCTTCCCGTCGAGCTTGTCGACATACATCGCGCTGATCCGCTCGCCGAGGCGGGCGTGCTCGGCCTGCAGCCGGGCGATCGCCTCTTCGTGCTCGCGGCGCTCGTCGGCGTGGCTGGCGTGCAGTGCCTCGCGCACCCACTCAAGCACCTCGTCGTCGAAGCGAAGCCGGCCGAGCATGGCGGTGAACTGCTGCTCCAGCAACTCCTCGCGCACATACTTCCGACGGCACGAGGCAGGCTCGCCTCGGCATTTGTCGGCGTAGCCGGTGCAGTGATAGTAGATGTATTTCTGCTTCTTGATCTCGCCGACCACCGAACAGCCGCATCGCGCGCAAGCGATCAGGCCGGAGAAGGCGAAGTCATGCGTCATGCGGCGGTGCTTGCTCGCGTTCCGGCCGTCCATCACGCCCTGCACCCGCTCCCACAACTCGACCGGCACCAGCGCTTCGTGCTTGCCCTGATAGAGCTTGCCGTTCCACTCGAACCAGCCGGTGTAGAGACGGTTGCGCAGGATCGAGTGCACTGTGCTGGTCGGCACCGGTGCGCCGCTTTTCTTGTAGGCAAGCCCGGCGGCGCGGGCTTTCTTGGCGACCTCCTTCAGCGCGTATTCGCCGGTCGCATACCACTCGAAGAGCTTGGTGATGATCGGCGCGACCTCAGGGTCGACGGCGATCACCTTGCGCCCGTCCGGACCGGTGACGTTCAGGTAGCCGAGCGGTGTCTTGGTCGGCCAAATGCCCTGCTCGGCCTTCTCCTGCATGCCCTTGCGGGCTTCCTCCGACAGGTTGTCGATGTAGTTCTTCGCCATCAGCACCTTGATGCCGTGCATGAACTTCTCGGACGAGCGCGAGTCGCGCGACAGGACCACCCCTTCCTTGGGGAAGTGGATCTCGGCATCCAGGTCGTCGACCGTCACCCAGTCCTTGAGGTTCCGATAGAGCCGGTCGGTCTTCTCGACCAGGATCACCCGCACGTCCGGATGCGCCCGCAGCCAAGTCACCATCTCGCCGAAGGCACCGCGGCCGGTCTGCTTGGCGGTCTCGACGTCCACATACTCCTTCGCCACGGTGAAGCCCTCTGCGGCGGCGTAATCCTTGAGCAGCTTCAACTGCGCAGGGATCGAGTAGCCCTCCTTCTCCTGCTCCTTGGAGGAGACACGGGCATAGATCACCGCACGCGTGCTGGGCGGCGGGGCGGAGGACTTGGGGGTGAGCGTTCTGGCTGGCATGGTGTTTAGTTAACAGTAAACAATGCGATCATCAAGCTGTCTGCGCCACCGTCGAGCGGTTGGAAAGCGCATATGCTTCGGCATGATTTAGAATGCCGAGCACCAAAGCCCTCAGGGTCGGGCCAGTTCTATCAGGGTCTGCGGGATCCGCGCCAACTACACCCAGGATCACATCGCCGGGGTCAGCGCTG